>JANNTF010000083.1:0-5579 GCA_031403455.1 Alphaproteobacteria bacterium
TCAGCCGCGCCGATTCGACCGCCGACATGAAGCCCTTGGGCAAGGTGCCGGCCTTCTCCTGTTCGGCGTAGAAATCCTTCATGCGCAGCACGATCGGCTTGATGTCGATCTCGTTGTAGGTGACGCCCCGCGCCTTCATGCGCGCGATCGACTCGTTGGCCTCGGTGCCCATCAAATCCTGGCTGAACTTGCCGGCATCGCCATGCGCGCGCAGCACCGCCGCCTTCACGTCGGGCGCCAAAGCGTCGAACGCCTTGGCGTTGGTCATGAAGGCGATCTCCTGGAAATACTCGTTGTGGCGGACGATGTTCGGCGCGACCTCGTAGAAGCGCATCGACTCGACCAGCGCGATCGGCGAGTTGACCGCCTGCACGATGCCGCTGTTGATGGATTGATAGACTTCGGTCCAGGGCAGCACGCGCGTCTCGGTGCCGAGGAAGCCCCAGACATCGGCGGCGAGCTTGTCGGGATGCAGCCGCAGCTTGAGACCCTTCATCTCCGCGAGATTGGTCACCGGCTTCTTGGTCACCAGCACGCGATAGGGGCCGCGCACCACGGCCGACATGTCGCCGATCACGTCGATGCCGGCGTCACTGCGCGCCTTCGCGAGCCAGCCTTGCACCAGCGGTCCCTTGGTGAAGCGCGCCCAATGCTCGCGATCCTCGAACAGGAACGGCGCGCTGATCCATTTCGCGTCCGGCACCCATTTCTGGAGATAGGTCGCGCCTTCGACATAGAGATGGATCGTGCCGAGCTGCAGCTGCTCCAGCACGGCGTCATCCTTGCCGAGCTGCTCCGAGGGATAGACCTGAACCTTCAGCTTGTTGCCGGAATATTGCCCGGCGAGATCGGCGAAACGCTGGAAGACCTTGCCTTCCGGACTCTCGGCCGGCTGCTTGGTCGACATGCGCCAGGTCGTCTGCGCCGCGGCCGGCGTCGCGCCGATCAATGCGCCCAACGACACCACGAGAGCGGCGCCGACGAATGCGCGGCGAAGCAACGAGATCGAGTCAGTGGTCATTCTGTACCCCCTGTTGGCTGGCCAATGTCGCGCGGTGCGGCGGCGTTCAGCAAATGCGCCCGCGTCCTTCAGCGCCGACTATGCCTAGCTGCGGCGACGCGGTTCAAGCCTGCTGGGGATGGTCGACAGGATCGCGATGCCGTAGCGTCGCCGCGATTCATCATGGGATTCCTCGCCGCTCTGGTCGCCGCCTTTGCGATCGGCCACACCTACCGCACGCTGCCCGCTTCGCTCGCGCCCACTCTGGCGAGCGATCTCGCGCTGCAGCCCTGGGCGCTCGGCGTCTATGGTGCCACCTTCACACTCGTCTTCGGCGCCATGCAGCTGCCGATCGGCGTCGTGTTGGACCGCTTCGATCTGCGCCGCGTGATCGTCGCCCTGCTCGGCGCCGCGATGGCGGGAGCCGGCCTGCTCGCGATCGCCACTTCGCTGCCGCTGCTGGTCCTGTCGCAGATTCTGATCGGCATCGGCTGCTCGGGCTTCTGGCTCGGGCTCTGCGTCTATGTCACGCGCGTGCATCCGCCCGAGGCGTTCGCGTGGGTGACCACGATCTGCGCGTCGATCGGGATGAGCGGCATGTTCCTCACCTCCACGCCGCTTGCCGCGGTGATCGAGCACGCGAGCTGGCGCCTCGCGGTCGCGCTCGTCATCGCGCTGACCTTGCTGCTGATCCTGGTCGTCGCCGTCACGCCCGCGCGCGCAGGCACCGCGCCGGTCGCCGCGGCGACCACCGCGGCGACGATCAAGCTGCGCGCGCTGCTCACCATTCCGCGCATCCGCGCCGGCGTGATCCTCGGCCTCGTCTCCTATGGCAGCCTGCTCGCGATCCGCGGCCTCTGGGTCGGGCCGTATCTGGAATTCGTGCATGCGCTCTCGCCGACGCAAGCCGGTCACATCGTGTTCGTGATGTCCGCCGTGATGATCGCGGCGCCGCTCGCCTTCGGCTTCGCCGATCGCCGTGGCGTGAATCGACGCGGGCTGATCGCTGTGGCCTTCGCCGCGTCAGGCGTGGCGCTGCTCGCGCTCGGCCTGTTGCGCCCCGGACTCGCGATCACCGCGGTTCTGCTCGTGCTGTTCGTCGCCGCCGCCTCGGCCTTCGTCCTGCAATACGCGGACGTGCGCGCCGCCGCGCCACAAGGCCAGGAAGGCCGCGCGCTCGCCATCCTCAATCTGACTCTCCTGATCGGCGTCGCCTGCTGCCAGATCGGCGCCGGCGCATTGCTGGCCTGGCTCGAGCGCACGATGGCGCCCGCCGCAGCCTACGGCATCGTGTTCGCACTCCTCGGCGCCGTGCTGGTCACGGCCGCACTCGCCTATGCCGTGATCGCAAAGTGATCTGGTCCCCGAAAAACGGACGCCACGAGGTCTGTTACTTTGACCCTGTGGAGGACCTATGAAAACGGGATCTGATCGGCAGGAAATAGGGAAATATCGGGGTCAGCATGCAGTTTCAGGCTCTCGGCAACCAGTATCCCGGTTGCCTCCGATCAGGCGCGATCGCGAACACGACGATCTGTTCTTGCTCCTCACGGTAGACGATCGTGAACGGAAAACCCTTCACCTTGGTCTTTCTCGTGTTCGCCGGAGCGGGCGCGCCAGCGCCGGGGTGGCGAACAATCAAAGTGAAGGAGGCGCTCACGGCTTCACGAAAGCGTTTTCCCGTGCCGACGCGCTTGCCCTCGTAATAACTCACCTCGTGAAGCAACTCGACACGGGCCTCTTCACGCATACGTAGCCGCTTCAAGGGGCGAGTCGAGTCGCTTCGGCGATGACCTCATCGGCATCGTAGAGTTTCCCCTCACCACGCTCGTGAGCAGCGACACGGCGCCCGATCTCTTTGACCCAAGCGTCATCGGTTGCAACAGTGGCTGTCTCCTCGAGGGACTCAAGGAGAAGATCCAGCAGGCGTACGCGCTCCTCTGGCGGCAGTGATCTGCCTCGGGCCGCGAGTTCGGATACAAGATCGGCCATGGCCTACCTCCTGAGCATGCGGAGAGTTTACGCTTGGCCCCCTCCGGAAGCGAGATCTCACCGGAATATTCGATCCTGAATATGCCTGCGTCGATATTCCGGCTCTGGCATTCACAGCGAGTTGCGATCGTAGCCTTGCCAGAACCAGCGCGCGCATTCGCGGCGGCCGAGAACAACCGGGGACGGCGCCCGGTTCACTCCCTGGCGCCTGTGGTAGTCCCGGCTTCGTCCTGGGTTGACTGGAGAGAATTCGCGATTCCGTGGCGATGCAGATCGCGCCGGCCGAGCTGGCGCTTCGCGATGACGTAGGGCGCGTCGCGGTGGCGGCGGCGAAATTCGCTCCAGGCCTCGGGCGTGTCCTCCTGCGGCCCGGCATGGCGCAATGCGCCGGTCAGCGCATCGCACACTGGGGGCGTCACGAGGCGGCGCACGGTGATGTCGGTCTCGACGGTCCGGCCGACGCTGCGATAGACCGGCGGCGGCAGATTTGCGAGACGCAGCTCGTACCAAATGCCGTGGACCTGGCGCAGCTCGCGATCGGGGGCGAGCGCGATGCGCGTGATCGCCCGCGGCGCGCGGCGAAGCTCGGCGGCGACGCGACGCTCGCGGCGCAGTGCCGGCAGGTCGGCGGTGCGCTTCAGCAGCCCGTCCGCGGGGTCGACATAGAAATCCTCCCACCAGATGCCGTCGGCGCGATGTTTGAAATCGTTGATGCCCTCGCGCGGCTTGACCGCGACGAAGTCCCTGACGTGATCGCGCACGTGCTGATCGACCGTGCTGGCGACGCGCAGATTGGCGGCGATCTCGGCATGGATTTTCCGCCAGGGGCGGCCGACCTGGCGATCGAGATAGCGGCGCAGCGGCGCCAGATTCTCGTTGAGCTCCTTGCCGCGGTAGTGCCGGACATGGGGACGGCGCATCCCCTCGCCGAAGGGCAGCGCTTCGAGCGGCCGCTCGCGCCCCTTGCGCGTGCGGTCGCCGCCGCGCCGCGGCCGCTCGACGATCACTTTCGCCATGTCATCGCGCATGGGTCAGCTCCTGAGTTTCTCTTGATGCCGGAACGCAAGCACCCCGCGCCGCGCGATCGAGGATCGGCGGGCTGCGTTGTCCAAATTTTCGGTCGACGGATGCTTGCGGCGCGCGGCTTATGATCGAGAGTGGCCGCGCTTGTCAACGGCGAAGGAGCACTCAATCCCAGGAACAACCGGGGACGGAGCCCGGTTCACTCCCTGGCGCTGGTGGCAATCCGGGCTCCGTCCCGGGTTGACTCTGGACCTTCCGACGGTAGACGGCTGGCAGCGCCATCAGCCTCGGCGCGCTTCGGCCAGGACTTCGTCTCGGGTAGCGACATCGTCCGGGTTGCGCTCGTGCTCCGCAACCCGCTCGTCGAGCACTGCACGATGAGCATCGCTCAACGGCAGAGCCGATGGATCCCCGGCGAGGCTTTCCCAGATCAGTTCCAAGAGGCGCATCCGCTCCTCGACGGGAAGCTTCAGGATTTCAGCAACATCGGTATCGCTCATGGGGATTAGCCTACATCATCTTCATTCTGGAGAAATTGTCCTCCGACGAACAAGATCGGCGGATCGTCCACTACCGCCCCGTCGCGCGCGCCACGATCTCGCCGGCCTCGTGCATGGCGGCGATGAAGCGGTTCTGGCCGCGCAGCAGCTGGGTCTTGCCGAAGCCGCGCAAGCCCGCGGGCAGACGCGGCAGCTCCGCCGCGACCTGGAGCGTGGGAAGCGGCGGGCAGGTAAAGGCCGGGTCGTGGCGGAAGCGCGGCTCGCGCGTGAAGTTGATCGGCACGAGGATGCGCGCGAGCCGTCGCAGCGCCTCGTTCGCGGCCCTAGGCTTCACGCGCCCCGCGGCGATGCCGGCGTAGAGCGCGTTGATACTGCGGCTCAGCGCGCCCAGCGCCTTGCGCGAGGCCGAGAGGTCGGCGAGCCCCTTCGACGCCTCCTCGTAGCCGTCGATGGTCTTCGCGAACTCCTTCATCGTGGCGCGCCAGTCGCTGGGCAGGATCTTGTCGCCAGCGTGGCGCAGCGTGGTCAGCATGTAGATCTTCATGTCGGTCATCATCACCGACTTGTCGGCGATCTCGATCGTGTCGTTCTCGGTGTGCCAGGCGATGTTGCCGCCGCAACCGGAGACCGCGTAGTAGCCCTTCTCGGCGCGCAGCGCGTCGGGCATCGTCGAGCTGAGCATGAAGTAGCTGCTCAGCCCAATGTTGTTGAAGGAATAGTCGCCGGCCTGGTTCGGGCGCTTGGACTTGCCCTTGATGCCGGTCACGTCCTTGATGGCCCGCATCACATGGGCCTCGGTGTCGGACATCGTCGTGATCTGGTGATAGCCGGTAGCCCAGCGGCAGCCCGGCGAGTCGCAGTCGATCTGCGCCACGCAATTGCGGTCGAAATCCTGCGCGAAGGCGTCGGCGTACCAGGTCGAGCCGGCATAGCGGCCGGTCGAGTGGCCGGGCCACCAGGCGATGCGGACCGAGCGGCGGAGCTTGTGGCGGTACTTCCACAGCACGCGCGCGATCTCGAGCAGCGTCGCGTTGCCGGTCGCGTTGTCGCCGACGCCGACGTCC
>JANNTF010000084.1:0-5742 GCA_031403455.1 Alphaproteobacteria bacterium
CCCAGCGGCTGCGGCAAGACCACGCTGCTGCGCACGATTGCCGGCTTCATCCGTCAGAATGCGGGCACCATCCATGTCGGCACCGAGCCGCTCGACGACCAGCCCGCGCATAAGCGTGACATCGGCATGGTGTTCCAGGACTATGCGGTCTTCCCGCATCTCAGCGTCGCCGACAATGTCGCCTTCGGGCTGAAGGCGCGCCGTCTGCCAAGTGACCAGATCGCCACGCGCGTCGGCGAGGCGCTGCAGCTCGTCCATCTCGACGGCTATGGCAGCCGACTGCCCTCCGAGCTCTCCGGCGGGCAGCAGCAGCGCGTCGGGCTCGCGCGCGCGATGGCGATCCGGCCGAAGCTGCTGCTGATGGATGAGCCGCTCTCGAATCTCGACGCCAAATTGCGCGTCGAGCTGCGCGAGGACATCCGCGACATCCAGCGGCGGCTCGCCATCACCACGATCTACGTCACCCATGATCAGGAGGAGGCGCTGGCGGTCTCCGATCGGATCTGCGTGATGAGCGCGGGTCACATCGAACAGGTCGGCGCGCCGCTCGAGATCTACCGCGCGCCGCGCACGCGCTTCGCAGCCGGCTTCGTGGGCACGATGAATTTCCTGGCCGCGGAGATCGACGCGCAGAATCGACTCGTGGTGGCCGGAACCGCGGCCGCTCTCGCCGGCGCGCCCACGGCCGGCGCCGTCGCGCTCGCGATCCGTCCCGAGCATGTGGAAGTGGTCACCACCGACCTGCCCGATCGCGCCGCCGCGTTGCGCCTGCCCGGCACGATCCTCAAGACGATCTACCTCGGCCGCGAGGCGCATCTGAAGATCGACACGCCGAGCGGGCCGGTCACCGTCGAGCTCCTCGATCCGCGTGCCGAGCAGCTCGAGATGACCGGCGCCAATGTCACGTTGCGCCTGCCCTTCGGCCATCTGCGCGCATTCGACGGCGCCGGCGCGTACTTGCCGCTGGAGTTCGTCGCGTGACGCAGCCGCGCGGCTTCGATCTGTGGAAGCTGATCCTGATCGGCGCCTGGGTGATCATCGCCATGCTGCTGATCTATCCGCTGTTCTCGGTGTTTCGCGCCAGCCTGATCGATGGCGAGCGCGGCACCTACACGCTGGCGAATTACGTCGCCGTGCTGGGCGACCCGATCTATCAACGCGTGATCGGCAATACCTTGTTCGTCGGCGCCGCGGGGATGATCGGCGCGCTCTTGCTCGGCGTCGCCCTGGCCGTGCTGATGACGCGGTTTCGCGTCCGTGGACGCGCACTGGTCGGCACGCTGGCCGTGATCGCGTTGATCTCACCGCCCTTCATCGGCGCCTATGCCTGGATCATCCTGTTCGGCGCCAATGGCGCGGTGCGCCGCTTCATGATCGATCTCGGCGTCAACATGCCGCCGATCTACGGCACCACGGGAGTCGTGCTGGTCTTCGCCTTCAAGTTCTTCCCGCATGTCTATCTGATCACGGCGGGCGCACTCGCCAACATGAACCGCTCGCTCGAGGAGGCGGCGGAGAGTCTCGGCGCCACGCCGACCGCGCGCTTCTTCAAGGTGACCCTGCCGATGGCGCTGCCGGCGATCTCGGCCAGCGCGCTGCTGACTTTCGTGCTGTCGATCTCGGATTTCGGCACGCCGCGCATGATCGGCCGCGATCTCGATGTCCTCGCGACCGAAGCCTTCACCTTGTTCGCGGCCGAACTCGGCGGCAACCCGGGCATGGCGTCGACCATCAGCCTGGTGTTGGTCTTCATCTCGATGACGGTTGTGCTGCTCCAGCGCTATGTGTCGCGGCGCAACATCTATCACGGCTCGATGATCGCCCGGATCGCGCCGCGCCAGCTCGCGGGCTGGCGCAATCTGCTCGTGCATAGCCTCGCCTATGTGATCGTCGCGATCGGCGCGCTGCCGGCGGCGCTCGTCGCCTATTACTCGTTCCGCCGCACCAGCGGCCCGATCTTCACGCCCGGCTTCGCGCTGCAGAGCTACGAGCGCGTGCTCTACACCCTGCCCGACGTGGTCTGGAACACGCTGCGCTTCTCCTTCGCCGCCCTGGTCGCGATCGTGATCATCGGCACGCTGATCGGCGCGCTGGTCGCGCGGCGGCGCAGCGTCGCGGTGAGCCTGCTCGATGGCACGCTGATGGTTCCCTATGTCATTCCGGGAATCGTGATGGGCATCGCGTTCATCGCGACGTTCAACGGCCCGCCCTTCGCACTCACCGGCACCTGGATCGTGATCGTGCTGGCGGTGTTCATCCGCCGCCTGCCCTATGCGGTGCGCGCCGCGGCGGCCGCGCTCAAGCAGGTCTCCCCAAGTCTCGAGGAAGCCTCGATCAGCCTGGGCTACAGCCCGGCACGGACCTTCATGAAAGTGACCGTGCCGCTGATCCTGCCGGGGATCATCGCCGGCGGCATGCTCAGCTTCGTGACCGCGATGAACGAGCTGTCGTCGTCCCTGGTGCTCTATGTCGGCAGCACGATGACCATGCCGGTGAAGATCTACCTCTCCGTGCTCGACGGTGAATACGGCACCGCCTCGGCGCTCTCGACCATCCTGATCGCCATCACCGCCGCCGCGGTCTACGCCGCTTTGCGCGTCTCCGGCAACGAGGCGCGCTCGCTGGTCTGAAGGCGGCCGGCGCAGCGCAACCCAGCTGTGGCCATCACAGGAATGCCCGACTAGACTAGCTTCATGAGTGAAGCAGGAGCCATCATTGCCGCGCTGGGTCAGGCGACCGACGCAGAGATAGCAGACGTGTTCGCGCGCCTGGTGCGCGAGGGATCGGACCGCGATCTCTGCCGCATCAACGCGCTTCACTTTGCCGCCAAGACCGGCCTCGACGAGGAGCGCGTGATCGGGGCGTTCCTGCACGCGGCCCAACTCGGGCTGTTCGAGCTGTCATGGAACGTGATGTGCCCGGGCTGCAGCGGCGTGCTGAGCGTCGGTACGTCGCTGAAGACGCTGGACAAGGCCGATTACCATTGCGGCCTTTGCGCCGAGCGCTACGAGCCGACTCTCGACGAGATGGTCGAGGTGACGTTCACCGTCTCTCCGCGCGTGCGGCGGATCAGCGCGCACGACCCCGATCGGCTATCGCCGCCCAAGTATTTCCAGCAGATTTTCTGGAGCTCGGGCATCGACCTGCCCGACGAATTCGAAAAGATGCTCGAGGAAGTCACCCTCGAACTGATGGAGATTCCGGCGGGCGAGAAGGCCGTGCTGTCGGTCCAGTTGCCGGCGGAGTTCGTGATCCTGTTCGAGCCGGTCACGCATGCGACGCAGTTCATCGACGTGAAGGGCGAGCCGACTCGCGAACGCCAGACCCTATCGATGATCCTCAACAAGGGGCACAAGCAGAACGAAACGATCACGCTGCGGCCCGGACCTCTGCGCATCGCGCTCGAGAATCGCACCGATCAGCGCGTGCTCCCGGGGTTGTGGATCGCCGGCGACAAGCTCCATGACATGCTCGGTCGACGCCGGCCGTTCCTGACCGCCAAGCGGCTGCTCACCAACCAGACGTTCCGCGATATCTATCGAACCGACACCCTCGATGTCGATCAGCGGCTCAAGATCACCAGCCTGACCTTCCTGTTCACCGACCTCAAGGGCTCCACCGAGCTTTACGAGCGCGTCGGCGATCTGGTCGCCTACGATCTGGTCAAGGCGCATTTTCGTGTGATTCACGAGATCGTCGCCGCCGAAGCGGGCGCCGTCGTGAAGACGATCGGCGATGCCGTCATGGCGACGTTCCCGACTCCCGGCCGGGCGGTTGCCGCGGCGCTGCGCATGCGCGAGGCGATGCAGGCGCTCAACGCCGATCACGCGCGCGAGGACCTGCTGCTCAAGATCGGGATTCACGAAGGTCCCTGCCTCGCGGTCCTGCTCAACGACCGCCAGGATTATTTCGGGCAGACCGTGAATATCGCTGCGCGCGTGCAGAACCTCGCCGTCACCCGCGCGATCTTCGCGACCGGCGCGGTGATCGAACATGCGGAGACCTCGAAGCTGCTGGCTGATGCCGGGCTCCGCCCGGTCGCGCAGCGCCATCGTCTGCGCGGGATCGCGGACGAGGTCACGCTCTACGAAATTCCGTGAGCGGCCGCCGGCGCCTCAGCGCGCGGCCTTGAACTCCTTGAGCAAGGCGGCGTCGAACTCGACATCGACCTTCGGGCCTTGCGAACTGGCATTGTCGAAGGCGAGCTTGCCGGCCAGGTGCGACGCGTAGTTGGTCTTCGCCGCGAAGGCCTCCGGACGCTGCGTGCCGGAATGCTGGATGCGCGCGCCGTTGCGCACCATCCAGTAATTGAGGCGCGGCCCGGCATCGAATTCGATCGACAGGCCCTCGCTGAGGTCGGAATCGGCGCAGCTCATCGTGGTGCAGGCCTGGATCTTCGCGCCGATATCGGTCGCCGAGAGGATCAGTTTGCGGATGATCTTGTTCGGCTCCATCGCATCGGGCCCCTTGACCAGATAGGCGAACTGCAACGTCACGGTCGCGCCCTTGTGTTCCATCTTGCCCTTGGCCTCGCCGGCCGAGGCGAAGTCGCAGCCGGCACCGATCGCCGCTGCGATCACGGAGGCCAGAAGCAGGCGGGCCAGAAGCAGGCGGCTATGTGTCATCGCGTCCTCGCTTTTTCGGTCTGTCTGTCCATCGTGGAATCGTCGAGCGCATCGAGCAGGCGCTGGGCGCGGGCGCGCTTGGCGCCGTCGCTGTCGCGCGCCACGATCCGCTGCAGCACCGAGCGCGCACGCGGATCGCCAGCCTCGCCGAGATCGAAAGCCAGCGCGTCGCGCTTGTCGAACCAGGTCGTGTCGAACGGCTTGGCCGTGAGCTGCATGCGCCGCCAATAATATTTGAGCGCGTCCGAACGCCAATCCGCATAGACCTCGTCCCAGGACAAAGGCTGGCCGTCGGGATTGGCGTTGTCGAAGTTGAAGGGCTCGCTTGCACGCTGGAAGCGCACGTCCATCGACATGCGCAATCGATCGCTGCGGTTCGGCACGCCCTTGTGCACCAGCATGGAATGGAAGATCAGCACGTCGCCGGCCATGAACGGGCCGCTCGTCCAGCGCCCTTCGAGCGGATCCTTGATCTCGATCCCGCCGGCGCCTGATCCGATGTGGAAATCATAGACGCCCGACCGGTGCGAGCCGGCGGCGACCTGCAACGGACCGACCTCCATCGGCACGTCGATCAGCGGGATCCAGGCGGTGAAGACCTCCGTCGTGCCCTGGACGTTCGGAAAATCCTGATGCGCCTTGGTCGTGAACTCCGCGCGCTCGGGAAAGATGTTGCGCATCAGCACGCGCGGATGCGGCAGGATCTCGCCGCCGAGCATGCGCTCGAACAGGCCGATCAACGCGGGGTGATGCTTGAGCGCGTGATAGGATTCGAGCCGATTGATGCGACGCAGTGTCTTGAGATAGGTCGGATCCGGATCGACGCAGAACCCCGCCACGTCGGCATGCGCCGCCGCGACCGGTGCATCGCGCCGCAGCCACCCGGCCTCGCGCGCGAGGGCGCCGATCTCAAGCTGAACTTCGTCGACGCTCGCCCGCGGCAGCACGCCGCGCAGGAAGAGATAGCCGTCACGCGCCATGCGCGCCGCAAGACCAGGTCCGTCGCCGATCAGATCCGTGGAGTCGGTGAAGCGCTTCATGGGCGGACCTCCTATCCCCGCATTCTCTACGCGTCGCCGGCGAGAAACTCGGCGAACAGCTCATCCACACCGACCAG
>JANNTF010000085.1:0-2246 GCA_031403455.1 Alphaproteobacteria bacterium
GTGCTGTTCCCGGCACTCAGCCTCACCATTCCGAACTGGCTGTTCGGCTAGTCGGTCATTCAGAAACCTCAGGAGGAACCCATGCCTGCCCCCGACATGAAAGCCCTGCACGCGCGCGTCGCTCGATTCAAGGATCTCAAATCGAGCTCCGAAGCCTTCGTCGATACGCGCATCCCCGAATACAACCGCGAGATCTTCAACATCATCGGTCGCGGCGTGACCGAGAATCCGTTGCTCGCGCCGGCGATCGCCGACAATCGCGACTTCAACATTTCGATGCTGAAATCCGAACCGGGCAAGGGTTCGTCGTTACACGACCACGACACCATCGAAGTGTTTCTTCCGCTCACCGGAAAATGGCGCATCGGCCTCGGCGACACCGGTGAGGCCGAAATCATCCTCGACGCGTTCGACATCTTCTCCTGCCCGCCCGGCATTATGCGCAGCGTCACGAATATCGGCACCGGCTCGGGCTGCATCCTCGCGATCCTCGGCGGCACCGATCCGGGCCGCGCGCGCTGGTCGCCGACCATCAACGCCAAGGCGCGCGAACTCGGCCTGGTCGTCGACGCAAAGGGCGACCTGGTGAAGATCAAGTAGGAGCGGGTCCGGCGCGGCGGTAGCGGCGCGCATGTCAGGCGGGGTAGGCTCATCCCATCAGCCTCCCCTCGTCTCCGGGCCCCCTATGCGATCGACGTCCTCTGACAACGCCACCGAGCCGGAGGCCGTACCGCGGTTTGCGTTCGACAACAGTTACGCCCGGCTGCCAGCGCAGTTTTTTGCGCGGCTCGATCCGACGCCGGTCGCGTCGCCCCGGCTGATCAAGTTCAACCATGCGCTGGCGGAGGAACTCGGCCTCGACGCCGCCGCCTTCGACACTGATTTTGGCGCGGCGATCGTCGCCGGCAATCTCCTGCCGCAAGGCGCCGAGCCGCTCGCGATGGCCTATGCCGGACATCAGTTCGGACATTTCGTGCCGCAGCTCGGCGATGGGCGCGCGATCCTCCTGGGCGAGGTGATCGATCGCAACGGCCGGCGACGCGACATCCAGTTGAAAGGAGCCGGCCGCACACCCTTCTCGCGCCGCGGCGACGGACGCGCGGCGCTTGGTCCGGTCTTGCGCGAGTATCTCGTGAGCGAGGCGATGCATGCGCTGGGGATCCCGACGACCCGCGCGCTGGCCGCCGTCACGACCGGCGAACGAGTCCATCGCGAGACGATCATGCCCGGCGCCATGCTGACGCGCGTTGCCGCGAGCCATATCCGCGTCGGGACCTTCCAGTATTTCGCCGCGCGCGGCGACACCGACGCGATCCGGCTGCTCGCCGATCACGCGATCGAGCGCCACGCGCCACGGGCCAGGGACGCGATGCAGCCTTACCTCGCGTTGCTCGCCGCCGTGGTGGAGCGTCAGGCGATTCTCCTCGCGCGTTGGATGCAGGTCGGATTCATCCACGGCGTGATGAACACCGACAACACGACGATCTCGGGTGAGACGATCGATTTCGGGCCGTGCGCCTTCATGGATGGCTACGATCCGGGCACCGTCTTCAGCGCGATCGACCACACCGGTCGCTACGCCTATGCGAACCAGCCACGCATCGCGCAGTGGAATCTCGCGCGTTTCGCGGAGACGCTGCTGCCGCTCATCGATCCGGAGCCGCAGCGCGCCGTCGATCTCGCCAGCGAGGCGATCGCGCACTTCGCCACGCGCTACGATACGCATTGGCTCGCAGGCATGCGCCGCAAGCTCGGGCTGTTCACCGTCGAGGACGAGGATCGCAAGCTGATCCAGGCACTGCTCGATGCCATGCACGCGAAGGCCGCGGACTTCACGCAGACCTTCCGGCGGCTCTGCGACGCGGCACAGAATGGCGGCGATCCGGATGTCACCGACGAATGGCTCGCGAACTGGCGGACGCGTCTATTGCGTGATCCCCAGGCTCCCGCCGAGCGCGCGGCGGCGATGCGAGCGACCAATCCGGCGATCATCCCGCGCAACCATCGCGTCGAACACGCCATCGAGGCCGCCATCGAGCGCGACGATTTCGCCCCGTTCCACGCATTGAACGAAGCGCTCTCCCATCCTTACGAGGATCGCAGCGACACCGCCGCTTACGCCGAGCCGCCCCAAGCCGATGAGCGCGTGTTGCAGACTTTCTGCGGAACCTGACGCGCGGACTCACCGCCCCGCGCGGCTTCGCCGCGCTGCCCCTCCTCGAGTCGAGGAGGGGCGACGAGCAATT
>JANNTF010000086.1:0-5811 GCA_031403455.1 Alphaproteobacteria bacterium
CCCGCCGTCTCCGGGCCGATCGCCGCCTCCAGCGCCTTATGGTCGCCGAATGGGACCTGGTCGAAGCCTTCCACCTTGGGCCCGAAGCCTTCGAGATATTTCTTCTGGCCGCCGGCGGCGATGGTCGCCAGCGTGCGGCCGTGGAACGCGCCTTCGAAGGTGATCAGCCGGTAGCGCTCGGGATGGCCGTGATGCGCGTGGAACTTGCGCACCAGCTTGATGCCGCACTCCATCGCCTCGGCGCCTGAATTGGTGAAGAACATGGTGTCGGCGAAGGTCGACTCAGCGAGCCGCTTGGCCAGCCGTTCGCCCTCGGGAATGCGGAAGATGTTGGAGACGTGCCAGAGCTTCTGCGCCTGGTCGGTGATCGCCTTGACCATCGCCGGATGCGCATGGCCGAGCGCCGAGACGGCGATTCCCGACATGAAGTCCAGATAGCGGCGGCCATCGGTGCCGTGGAGGTAGACGCCCTCGCCGCGCTCGATCGCGAGGTCGGTCCGGGCGTAGGTGGGCATCACAGGCGAGATGGCCTTGGTTTCGGCGACGCTCACGAAGTTCTCTCCTCGGGCTGGAACAAACGGTCTTAAAGCACGAAGGGACCCGACGAGCGGGTCCCTTGGCGCCAAAAACCCAATGTAGTCGCCTCCGAGGGCGCGGTGTCAACCGCGGGGCGCGGCAAGGGCGCCGAGCGGCGCTGGATTGGCCGCAGGCAGCGCCGGGATTGCGCCGCGAACCCCTGGCTTCGCTTTCCAGGGGGGAGTCTTCACCCAGGCCGAGACATAGGCGATCACGAACAAGGCGCCGAACCCGGCGCCGTTCACGAGCAGCTGGATCCGCCAATCGGTGCCGTAGGTCTGCATCACCATGCCGCCCAGATGCGACAGCGCCATGCCGGCCACGAACACCACAAGCGCCTGCTGGCCGATCTTGACGAAGGGCTTTGTCCAGGCGCCGGCCAGGACATGCGGGCGTCCCTCGAGCAGCGCCAGCACGACCACGGCGAGCGCGAGAAAATGCAGATATTGGCGGATATCCAAATTCGGCTTGCTGGCATGAGCCAGGACCCACTCGCGCAGCATCGCCAGGAGCTCGGCGCTCTCGTAGATCAGCGGGATCATGGCCGCCGCGCTCACCGCGACGTAGATGGCCGCAACGGTGACGAGCGGTCGCGTGAAGCCGGGGCGGGCGATCCATCCCATCGACAGCGAGTCACCGGTGAAGAAGATCAGCTGCCACGCGAAGGGGTTGAAGCCCCACAGCGCGGTCTCCGTGTAGCCGGCCGGCAAGGCATAGCCCTGGACCTGAACCGCCAGCCAGAGCACGGCGGAGACGGCCATCGGCAGATACGGATGGAGCCGCGCCAGCAGCATCGCCGCGGGCACCATCGCCAGCACGACCATGTACAGCGGCAGGATGTCGAAGAAGGTCGGCACGTAGCCGAGCGTGAACAGGCCGCTGAGCGCGTGGCCGGGCTCGGCGAAGAAGCCACCGATATTGAGATGTGCGGCATACTCGAGCCCGCCGAGCTGGTCGGCGAAAACGGCGCAGAGCGTCGCGACGGCGACGAACAAGCCGACATGCGCGCCGAACAGCTGGACGCAGCGAATGGCGATGCGCGCCGTGCCGGTCAGGAAACCGAAGCGCAGGAATGTGCCGCCAAAGGCGATCGCGGCCGCGTAGCCCGAGATGAAGACGAACATATGCGCCGCATCGGACAGCCCAAATCGCGCGGGGATCCAATCACCGAGGAAATTGCCCGGAACATGAGCGACGAAGATGATCAACAGCGCGGCACCGCGAAAGAAATCGACGCGTACGTCGCGCGGCTTCTTGATCGTCGGCGTGATGGGGGCGGAAGAAATCATGTCAGTCCCCGGAAATTATGCGAGATGATCTCGCCGGCCATCTCACGCGGGTGTGAGATCCCAGGGCCTCACGCGAACGTGACGGACGCGGCCCCTATCCGGCCGCGCGGTATCAGGCCCGCAGCCGGTAGCCAGTGGCGAACATGCGATGGCTGATGGCGCCGAGGACGAGGTTGGCCACGATCATCACCACGATTCCTGTCACCAATCCGCCATCGGAATGGCCGATGAAGCCGTAGCGGAACCCGTCGATCATGTAGAAGAACGGATTGAACAACGCGATCATGTGCCACGGCTCGGGCAGCCGATCGACGGTGTAGAAAGTGCCGGAGAGGAAGGCGAGGGGCGTGACCACGAAATGGGTGAACGCCGAGATGTGGTCGAATTTCTGCGACCAGATCCCGCCGATCACGCCGAGCAGCGACAGCAGCAAGGCCGCCGCGAAACCGTGGAAGACGATGAATCCCGCGGCATGGACATGGAGCTTGACGAACGGCAGGAGGCAGAGCGCCACCGCACCGCCGACCGCCAGCCCGCGCACCACCCCGCCGAGCGCGAAACCGAGGGTGAGCTCCGCCGCGCTGAGCGGCGGCATCAGGGAATCGACGATGTTGCCCTGGACCTTGGCGATGGTCAGCGACGACGAGGTGTTGGCGAAGGCGTTCTGCACCATCGCCATCATGATCAGGCCCGGCGCCAGGAATTCCGCGAAGGGCAGTCCCGCGACGGAGCGTACCGATCCGCCGAGCGCCAGCGCGAACACCGAAAGCAGCAGTAGCGTCGTGACGACGGGCGCCGCGACGGTCTGGGTGGAGACCTTCAGGAAGCGGCGGACCTCGCGCATCACGAGGGTTTGCAGGCCGATCCAGTTCACCGCGCCGTAGCGGCGCGGCTGCGGCGGCAGCGGAGCGATCTGGATGTTCATCAACGGTGGCGAGCTTTAGAACCAAGCAACACAGGCTGCAAGACATCGCCGCGCATGGCACAGTTGCACCATGAAACCGCCGCGCTCCCCGCCTCGGTGCGATCCCGAGACACTGGAGAAATCCGCCCTGCACTATCTCGAACGCTTCGCCGCGTCGCGTCAGCTCGTGGTGCGCGTGCTGATGCGCCGGGTCGAACGCGCGGTGCGTGCCGGCGGTCCCATCGTACGCGCCGAGGGCGCGGCACTTGTCGAGGCGGTGGTCGAGCGGCTAGCCGCGCGCGGCTTGCTCGACGATCGGCGGTTTGCCGAGGGCCGTGTCCGTTCGCTGGTGGCGCGCGGACGCTCCTCGGCCACCATCCGCAACACGCTGCGCGAGAAGGGCGTCGAGCGCGAAGATGTCGATCGGGCCATGGAGCGTCTCGCCGAGGACCTGCCGCAGCTGGACATGGCGGCGGCCATCAACCTCGCGCGCCGCCGCAAGCTCGGTCCCCATCGTTCCGCGGGCGAGCGCGCGGCGCGGCGCGCCAAGGATTTCGGCGTATTGGCGCGTGCGGGATTCAGCCGTTCGATCGCCGTGCGCATTCTCGACGCGGACTCGGTCGCGGCGCTCGAAGCCCTGCGCGACGAGATCGCCTGAGCGGACGCTCAGCGGGTGAGGCGCTGCCAGGCGTGGCCTTCGAAGCGGTTGACCGTCGGCGGATGCAGGATCTCGGCGAGGATCTCCGCCGAGTCCGCGAGGCGCGGGCCGGGTCGATTGAAATACGCGTTGCCGTCGAGCGCGAAGACGCGCCCCTCCCGCACGGCGCGCAAGCCGGCGATCTCGCGGCGCGCGAGAAATCCCGACGCCTCTGCGCAAACGCGCTCCAGAGTGAAGCCGCAGGGCATCAGCAGCAGCGTGTCCGGGTCCGCCGCGACGAGCGCATCCGCCGTCAGCCACGGCGACCGCGCGCCGGTGTGAGCGAGCAGCGGATCGCCGCCGGCGATCTCGATCAGCTCGGGCAGCCAGTTGCCGCCGGCCATCAGCGGATCGAGCCATTCGATCGCCACCACGCGCACTGGGCGGCGCGGCGTGATCCGTGCCGAGACGCCTGCGAATCGGGCGCCGATACGCGTCACCAGGGCTTCACCCGCAAGACGCCGACCCAGGGCCGCGGCGATATCCGTGATCTCGGCATAGACCTCGTCGATGCGCATCGCTTCCAGGGCGATGATCACGGGTTGGGCGCCCGTCCAGCTCCGCAGCGCCGCGGCGAGCGCGTTGGGATGCACGGCGCAGGCCGCGCAGAGCGTCTGTGTGAGGACGAGATCGGGCTGGAGCCGGCGCAACGCGTCGGCATCGATCCGATAGATCGACAGCGCTGCTTCGAGAGTCGCGCGCACGGCGCGGTCGAGCAGCGCGCTGGGCTGAAGCGGGTCGATCCGCGGTTGGGTGAGCGCGGGCAGCGTCTCGACAGCCGCAGGGAAATCGCAGGCATGGCTGCGCCCCACGAGCAGGTCGAGCGCGCCGAGCCCGGCGACGATCTCCGTCGCGGCCGGCAGCAGCGAAACGATGCGCGGCTTTGTCATGGCGTCAGTATAGAGATCGGCTGGATCGGCGCATTGCGCTAAGCTCGTCGTGCCATGCTCGACGCGACGCTCTCCCGCCAACTCCGCACCATCATCGGCTTCGCATTCGCGGGCGCCATGTTCGGAGTCGGCTATGTCGTGCTGAGTTTTCCCGTGAACTGGCTGAGCCTGACCCGTGGCGTGCTCACCGGTGCCCTGATCGCCGGTGGGATCGTGACGGCGGAGGTCGTCGCGCGCTCGAGCCGCCTTGCCGCGCCGCTGCGGCGCCTCGCCTTCGTCCCCTTCGTCGTCGCCAAGTCGCTGCTATGGGTAGGCTGGATCACCGGGAGCCTGGTCCTGATCCGCGTCGTGCTTCCGATCCCGGGCATCGGCGCGCTGGAGGGGTTGGGAGTCGACATCGCCTATGCGCTTGTCGTCTCGCTCGTGCTCACACTGAGCTTCGAGCTCGACCGGCTGCTCGGTCCGGGTACGCTCTGGCGGCTGCTCGCCGGGCGCTATCACACGCCGCGTGTCGAAGAGCGCGCGTTCCTGCTGCTCGATCTCGCGGGCTCGACGGCGATCGCCGAGCGCATCGGGCCGGCCGGTTTCCTGGAATTGCTCGATTTCGTCATTCGCGAACTCACGCCTGTTTTCGTGAGCTCGCGCGCCGAGATCTACCGCTATATCGGCGACGCCATCATCGTCACCTGGCCGATCGATCTGGCGATCGAGGAGTCGCGCATCCTCGCCTGTCTCGGCGGCGTCGTGCGCCGCATGCGCGAGATCGGTCCGAAATGCGAAGTTCGATTCGGAGTCAGGCCGACGGGACGCGCCGCCTTGCATGCAGGACCCGTCGCGGTCGGCGAGGTCGGCGAGCTCAAACGCGAGATCACCATGCTCGGTGAAACGCTCAACACGACAGTGAAACTCGAGAAGATCTGCGGCACGCTCGGCCAGCGCGCGGTGATCTCGCACGAACTCCTGTCACGGCTGAAATTGCCGCCCGGCCTCGTGGCCACGCCGCTGGGCGAGGTCGAGATTCCGGGCCGCGCCAACCCGATCCGGCTGCACGGATTGGGATGATTGACAAGCGCGGGGAGCCGCTCGTACCACCGCCGGCAAGGATTCAAACCGGAGGTCTCGCCATGCGCCGTCGTTCGCTTCTGCACAGCACCGTCGCCGGTCTCGCCACGTTGGCGCAGGGCGTTGGCGCCGCGCGGGCCCAGCCGCTGGAGAAGGTGAGCATCGGCGTGCTCAAGCTCGCGTCGTCCGGGCCGTTGTTCATCGCGATCGAGCGTGGCCATTTCCGCGCCGAGGGTCTGGAGGTCGAACCGAAGATCTTCACCGCCGCGCAGCAGGTGCCGGTCGCGGTCACCTCGGGATGCCATATTCCAGGGCACGTAAAAAATCATGGTCAATGAACATGGCTTCATCATCACCACGTTCCATCAGTTTGGTTTGTTCTTCAAAACGTTC
>JANNTF010000087.1:0-1181 GCA_031403455.1 Alphaproteobacteria bacterium
GCCTGCAGACCATCCCGCAGGAGCAATATGAGGCCGCGTCGATCGACGGGGCGAGCGCGCGGCAACGCTTCCGCTACGTGACGATGCCCAATCTTCGCTATCTGCTGATCGTCGCCTCGACCCTCGACATCATCAACGTGGTCCGCCACTACGACATCATCGGCGTGATGACGGCGGGCGGCCCCGCGGGAGCCACTGAAGTGTTGCCGGCGCTGCTCTACAACACGGCCTTCCGCGCCAACCGCTTCGGCGAGGCGGCGGCGATCGGCGTGCTGCTGCTCCTGATGGTGCTGAGTTTCTCGACCGTCTATCTGCGGATCACGCGGCTGACAAGGCCGGAGCCCGGCGCATGAATCCGCGCAATCCTGCCCTGTCGGCGCTGCTCTGGCTGGCGATCGCGGCAGCCGCAATCGTGACGATCTTCCCGTTCTACTGGATGCTCAACACGGCGCTGAAGCCGACGAGCGAGGTTTTCCTCTCGCCGCCGAGTTTCGCGTCGCGGAACTGGACTCTCGCGGCCTTCGAGACGCTGCTGACCTTGCGTCCCTTTGCGCGCTACTTCCTGAACAGCCTGATCGTCTCCCTGGGCTCGACCCTGCTCTCGGTGACGCTCGCGTCGTTCGCCGCCTATGGCTTCACGCGCTTCCACATCCGCGGCGCCTCGGCCCTGATCGTCTTCCTGCTGTTCACCAAGATGCTGCCGGAGACGCTCTTGATCATTCCGTATTTCCGACTGATGTCGGAACTCGGCCTGATCAACACCTACGCTGCGCTGATCCTCGCCTACTCCTCCTTCGCGCTGCCGTTCTCGGTCTGGATGCTGATCGGCTTCTTCCGCTCGATCCCGCGCGAGATCGACGAGGCGGCGATCGTCGATGGCGCATCGCGTCTCGTCGCTTTTTTCAAAGTGGTCCTGCCGCTGTCGCGTCCCGGCCTTGTCGCGGTGGCGCTGTTCACCTTCCTGATCTCCTGGAACTCCTATGTCTGGGCGCTGGTGCTGACCACCGATCCGCAGATGTTCGTGCTGTCCGTCGGCATCGCCAATATGGTCGGCGAGTACCGCGTGCAGTGGAACGAGCTGATGGCCGGCGCGGTGATCGCCGCCGCGCCCGTCATGGTGCTCTACGCGCTGCTCGAGCGGCACCTCGTCTCCGCCATCACCGCCGGCGCGGTGAAGGGGT
>JANNTF010000088.1:0-2077 GCA_031403455.1 Alphaproteobacteria bacterium
GGGCGCCTCGGGGATCGAGCTCGTCAGCGCCGCGACGATCGCTCCCGTCTCCTCGTAGCTGCACAGCTTGAGCGTGATCGCCGCCCGGATGACGACGTCCTGCCACTCGAACGGTACGGCGAGATAGCGCGCCCATTCGAGCCAGTAATCGCGCGTGCGCTCGAGCAGCTCGCGGCCGAGATGGCCAACATGCGTCTCCAGGGTCTCGTCCGGCCCCAGGATCAGCGTCACCGCGTGCGTGAGAACGAACGGTGATTCGTTCGCGACATAAGCGAGCGGCGCGTCCGTGGTCAGGCGTAAGGACTGCTCCGGCCCGATATAGCGCAGATGATTGCTGCCGAGGATTCGCACGGGCACGACGGCCCCATGGATGAAGAGTGGACGGATCCGGATGCGCAGCTTGCAAAGCCCGCTCACCGGTTCGATCCGGCGAACGATCATCGCCGGGCGATAGAGCCGATCATGTCGTTTGAAGCGCGGGATGAAGTCGGTGATCCGAACGCTGCCGCCATCCTTGGCGCGCAGCTCGGTCGTGACGACGGCCGTGTTCGGCACATATGCCTGAGCCGTCTGCACGAGCCCATCGAGCTCCACATCGGCAAAGCCCCGCTCGGCGTCCGCGTCGAGCAGATTGCAGAACACCGGGTCGCCATCGAGGCGCGGCAGGCACCACCACACGATGCGCGCGCGGCGATCGATCATCGCCGCGACCACGCAATTTCCGATCGTCGCAAGATTCAGATCCTGCATCGGGTCTCCGAATTTCCGCTTCCGGTTTCGCATCGCACCGATCCACGGAGCACCGACAATGCGGCGGCAATGCGACGTGACGACGAGAAGCGCGCGCGGCGCGCCAGTTTTCCGTTCGCGCACGCGTGACATTTTCGGGGCACCGAGGCGAAGCCGACAGCGACCTCAGACCGTCGCACGGTCTCGGCTGCGCTCGTCGTCGATCCGGCGATTGCGGTAGATGTCGCCGAGTCTTGCCGTAGCCCGCCACGGCCGCGCCTTGGTGAGCGCGACATCGAGGGCAGGATCCGTGCGATCGAGCATGGCGATGGCAAACTCGGACCGCGCATCGACGCGGCATCGCGCAAGCTCGCGACCGTTGGGACCGATCAAACGGCTCGGCGCGACGTCGCTGCAAGCCGCCGGAACGACCATACTGATCCAAAGCGTGGTCGCCGCAGCGTAACCCTGCGCCTGCACGGCGAAGATCGGATCACGGGAGTAGCTCGAGAAGAGCACGGCATCGGCGCCGAGCCGTTCATACTCCGTGAACAGCTCAGGGAACTGGATCTCGATGCACAGCGCGCACCCGAAGCGAAATCCTCCGGCATCGAAAACGATCGGCTCGAAGCCGGGACTGTACCAATCGCTGATCTCGGCATTCGAGCAGCGCCGCTTGTCGTAGCGCGTTTCGATGCGACCTCCCGGCGAGATGACATAGAGGCTGTTGTGCGGCCGTGAAGGCGCCGTGAGGCGATGATTGCAGCCGAGTACGACCCACACGCCGAGGCGCTGCGCTGCCTGCAGGATCAACTCCAGCTCCGCGCGTTGGGCGTGCCAATCGACATCCCCCCAGGTGTTGATCTGCGCTTTCACGTAGCCGGAGAGCGCGCCCTCCGGGAACTGCACGAGCGCCGCATCGGCTTGCGCGGCCAACGCCATCATCCGTCGAATCTCGGCGCCATTCGCGTGCACGTCGCGTGTGATCGAAGATTGCGCCATCGCGATGCGGATCGAATCTCCCTGCATCAAACGAGGCCAGCGCGGAACCAACGGTTCGAGGTTCCGAATTCGGAACCCGGAACCGGTTCTCACGCACCGGCAAAGCATGAGAAGATCAACCCGTTCAGCGACTGACAGCAATGAGGGGACTTGATATGGCGGGCTTGACCACACCGAAGGTTCACATGGGCACGCTCACCGGCGGCGAGGGGCGCGCGCTCTATGCGCAGAACCCGATCGTTCTGCTGCCGATGGGCAGCCACGAGGATCAGGGGCCGCACGCCCCGATGGGTGACTACCTGCTGGCCGAGAAAGTCGCCGAACTCGCCGCCATCCGCGCCACGGC
>JANNTF010000089.1:0-2727 GCA_031403455.1 Alphaproteobacteria bacterium
AGAAGCCCCATTCATTGTCGTACCAGCTCATCACGCGAATGAGCCCGCCATCGATCACCTGCGTCTGCGTCAGATCGAAGGTCGAACTCGCGGCGACGTGATTGAAATCATGCGACACGAGTTCCTCGTCGGTGGTCGCGAGGATTCCCTTGAGGCGGCTGGAAGCGGCCGCGGCAGAGATCGCGGCGTTGACCTCGGCCACGGTGGCCCGCTTCTTCGGCACGAATTTGAAATCGATCAAGCTGACATTGGCCGTCGGCACCCGAATCGCGGTGCCGTCGAGCTTGCCCTGCAGTTCGGGCATCACCAATCCAACCGCTTTGGCCGCACCGGTCGATGTCGGGATCATCGACAAGGCCGCGGCGCGCGCGCGCCGCAGATCCTTGTGCAGCGAGTCCACGGTGTTCTGATCGCCGGTATAGGCGTGGATGGTCGTCATGTAGCCCCGCTCGATGCCGAAAGCGGCATGCAGGACATGGGCGACCGGCGCCAGGCAGTTCGTGGTGCACGAGGCGTTCGACACCACCTTGTGCTGCGGCTTGAGCTGATCGTCGTTGACGCCATAGACGACCGTCAGATCGGCACCGTCGGCCGGCGCCGAGACGAGAACGCGCTTGGCGCCCGCGGCGATGTGCATCGCCGCCTGTTCGCGCTTCGTGAAGATGCCCGTGCATTCCGCCACGATGTCGACGCCCAGGGCGCCCCACGGCAGCTTCGTGGGGTCGCGTTCGGCCGTGACCTTGATACGGCCGCGGCCGATATCCATCCAGTCGTCGCCTGTCGTGATCGTGCCGGGGAAGGCGCCATGCACGGAATCATATTTGAGCAGATGCGCGTTGACCTTCACCGGACCGAGATCATTGATGCCGATGATCTCGACATCCCGACGCCCCGACTCATGCAGTGCACGCAAAACCAACCGGCCGATCCGGCCGAACCCGTTGATCGCGACTTTGACGGTCATGATGTGTCCTTGTGAGGTTCAGACGAGCTTCGCCGCAGCGGCGGCAACAGCTTCGGCGGTAATCCCGAAATGTTTGTAAAGATCGGATGCCGGCGCCGATGCGCCGAAGCCGGTCATCCCGATGAAGCTTCCGCGTGCCCCGAGATAGCGCTCCCAGCCGAAGCCGAGCGCGGCTTCGACCGCGACCTTGGGCATGCGCGCGCCGCCGAGCACGGCGCGCCGATAGCTGCCGCTTTGCGCATCGAACAGCAGCCAGCACGGGAGCGACACCACGGCGGCACGTATGCCCTGGGCCATCAGCAATTTGCGCGCGGCGAGCGCGATCATGACTTCGGATCCGGTGCCGATCAGGGTCACTTGCCGATCACCGGCTTCGGCCTCGGCCACGACATAGCCGCCGCGCCGACTTGGACTGCCCTCGGTCCCGGCGCCGCGCAGTGTTTCCAGATTCTGACGCGTCAGCGCGAGCAGACTCGGCCCATCCTGGCGTGACAGCGCGATCTGCCAGCATTCCAGAGTCTCGACCGCATCGGCCGGCCTGAACACCGCGAGATTGGGTATGGCGCGCAGCGCGGCCAAGTGCTCGACCGGCTGGTGCGTGGGACCGTCCTCGCCGAGTCCGATCGAATCATGCGTCATCACATAGATGACGCGCTGTCCCATCAATGCCGAGAGGCGAATCGCAGGGCGGCAGTAATCGGTGAAGACCAGGAACGTGCCGCCATAGGGAACCATCCCGCCATGCAGCGCCATGCCGTTCATGGCGGCCACCATCGCGTGCTCGCGCACGCCGTAATAAATGTAGCTGCCGCTGAAATCGCCCGCGCTCACCGGCCGCTGCGCCTTGGCCGTGGTGTTGTTGGAGCCGGTCAGATCGGCCGATCCGCCGATCAACTCGGGCATCTTCGCGGTGATGATCTCGAGCGCGGTCTGCGACGCGATGCGGGTCGCGATGTTGGGTTTGTCCGCGATCAGCCTGGTCTTGAGGTCCTCGATCGCGGCGTCGAGTTCCTTGGGCAGCTTGCCAGCTTGCATGCGCTTGAACTCGCCGCGCAGCTCGGCGGTGAGGCGGTTGAGACGTACCTCCCAGGATTTGCGCGCCGCAGCGCCGCGATGTCCGGCGGTGACCCAGCGCTCGAGCACATCGAGCGGAATTTCGAACGGTCCGTTCGTCCAGCCCAGGCGCTCGCGCGTCGTCGCGATCTCGGCGGCCCCGAGCGGCGCGCCATGCGCGGCGGCTGTCCCGGCCTTCGTCGGCGCGCCGTATCCGATCGTCGTGCGGCAGGCGATCATGGTCGGACGTGCGTTCTTGCGCGCCTCGGTGATCGCCGCTTCGATCGCCGTCGGGTCATGGCCATCGATGGCGATGGTGTCCCAGCCGCTCGCCGCGAAACGCGCGGATTGATCGTCCGAGTTCGTCAGCGATGTCGGGCCGTCGATCGAAATCTGATTGTCGTCGAACAGCACGATGAGCTTTGCGAGTCGAAGGTGCCCGGCGAGGGAAATCGCCTCGTGACTGATGCCCTCCATGAGACAGCCATCGCCGACGATCACGTAGGTGTGGTGATCGACCAGCGCGTCGCCGAAGCGCGCATTGAGCCAACGCTCGGCGATCGCCATTCCGACGGCGTTGGCGAGGCCTTGCCCCAGCGGACCGGTCGTGGTTTCGATCCCCGTGGCATGACCGTATTCCGGGTGGCCGGCCGTCTTGGATCCAAGCTGACGAAACTGTTTGATGTCCTCCATCTTCATGTCGCCGAAGC
>JANNTF010000090.1:0-3880 GCA_031403455.1 Alphaproteobacteria bacterium
CCTACCGCCTGCTGTTCGCCCAGGAGGGCACAATGGCCGAGCGCTTGGACGATGTCGCGGCGCTCTATCCCGACAACGCGCCGGTGAAGTCGATCATCGAGTTCATTCGGTCCGCCGACGCGCGTGCCGTCACGCTGCCCAAGCTGGAGAAATGAGCGCCAAGCTGGGCCTCCTGGCCGGGGCCGGGCCGCTGCCATCGGCCGTGGTCGCCGCGGCGCGGGCGCGGGGCCAAGCCTGCTTCGTGATTGCGTTCGACGGTCAGACCGATCCCGTTACGGTGATGAATGTCGAGCATGCCTGGGTCCATATCGGTCAGGTCGGCGAGTGTTTTCGTCGCTTGCGCGAGGCGGAGGTCACCGAGATCTGCATGATCGGTCCCATGCGGCGCCCATCGATTGCCGAGTTGAGACCTGATTGGCGCGCGGCGCAGCTGTTGGCGCGCGCAGGCGTGCGCGCCTTCGGCGATGACGGCCTGCTCTCCGCGATCGTCAAGGAGATCGAGCTCGAAGGATTCCGGGTGGTCGGAGTCGAGTCGCTCCTTGCCGAGCTGCTGGCCCCTTCCGGCGCCTATGGGCGGCATCGGCCGAGCGCCGAGGACCAGATCGACATCGAGCGCGCCATCGTCGTTTTGCAAGCGCTCGGTCCCGTCGATGTCGGCCAAGCCGCGATCGTGCAGGGCGGTTTGGTTCTTGGCGTGGAAGCGATCGAAGGGACCGATGCGTTGGTCGCGCGGTGCGCGAGCCTGAGACGCGGACCGCTGGGTGGAGTCCTGGTCAAGCTCTCCAAGCCAGGCCAGGAGCGGCGGGTCGATCTGCCGACGATCGGCGCTACCACGGTCGAAGCCGTGGCGGCGGCGGGCCTCGCCGGCATCGCGATCGAAGCCGGCCGCGCCCTGGTCGTGAACCGGGCTGCGGTGATTGCGGAGGCCGACTCACGCAACGTCTTCGTGGTCGGCGTCGACTTGGTGCGATGAGCACGACGCCGCTTGCGCATGACGCGGAGACGCCGTTGGTGTTCGTCGTGGCGGGGGAGCCTTCGGGTGACATCCTCGGCGCCCGATTGATGGTGGCGCTGCAGCGTTTGACCGAGGGCAGGATCCGGTTCGCGGGTGTCGGGGGCGAACAGATGCAGGCCGCAGGATTGTCCTCGCTGTTCGCGATCGAGGACATCGCCGTGATGGGATTTGCGGAAGTGCTGCCGCGGCTGCGCATCATCTTGCGGCGGCTGAGCGAGACCGAAGCCGCGATCAAGGCGATGCGGCCGAACGTGTTGGTCACCATCGACTCGCCGGGTTTCACGCTGCGCCTGGCGCGCCGTGTGCGTCCGCTGGGCGTGCGCATCGTCCATTACGTGGCGCCCCAGCTCTGGGCGTGGCGGCCGCAACGCGCGCGCCAGCTGGTCGGAGTCTTCGATCAGATCCTCGCCCTCTTTCCTTTCGAGCCAGCATTCTTCGCCTCGATGGGGATTGCCGCAGTCGATGTCGGTCACCCCGCCATCGAAACACCGGATGTCGCGCCCGGCGACATTCGCGCCGTGCTGGGAATACCGACGGCGGCGCCGGTGCTCGCCTTGCTCGCCGGCAGTCGACGCGGCCTGGTTGCACGCATGTTGCCCATCTATGGCGATACGGTGCGGCTGCTGCACGCTCGCCATCCCGGTCTGCGGATCGTGATGCCCGTCGTGAGCGCGACGCAAGCGGATGTGGCCGCAGCCGTCGCCGCTTGGCCGGTGCCTTGCCACGTGATCGTGGACGAGATGCGGAAACGTCAGGCCATCGCGACGGCGTCCGCAGCCGTCACGACGTCGGGTACCGCAACGCTCGAATTGGCCCTCGCCCGAGTGCCGATGGTCGTCGCTTATCGCGCGTCGGCGATCTCGGCATTCCTGACCTATCGCCTGATCCGCGTGCCGCATGTCGCCTTGCCCAATGTCATTCTCGGGCGGCGCCTCGTGCCCGAGCTGATGCAGCGCGAGGTCACGGCTGCGGCGCTCGCTGATGGCGCGACGCAGCTCCTGAACGATTCGAACTCGGTGGCAGTGCAGCGTGCCGGGTTCGACGAATTGCGCGCATTGCTTGGCGGACGGGACATGCCGCCCTCCGAGCGCGCCGCGCGGATCGTCCTCGCGACCATGTCGGGTAGCGCGTAGACCTGGATCTTCTACCCCCGCGGCCTGACGAGGTCGCCGAGACCCGCGGCGATCAGACTGTCGCTGATGCTGTCGGTGATGCGCAGGGCCGTTTCGAGAGCCCGAAGCCCGTCCTCGCCCGACACCAGCGGCGGCCGGCCCTCGCGCACGCACGTGACGAAGGAGGCGATCTCTTCCATCAGATCATCCCCATCAGGAAAGGAAGCGTCGTCGCGCCTGATCGCCGGCATGCCCGACTCATCGCCAGGTCCAGTGCCCCGGGTGAACGCTGCCAGCGTGCGAGCCGCCAGGTCAATCGAGAGGTAGCTCTCGGGCTGAAAGATCCGCAATCGACGCTCCGTCTTGAAGCCGATCCGGCTCGCGGTCGCCGTGGCGACGCAGCCATTTGCGAAGCGCAGGCGCGCATTCACGATGTCCTCGTCTTGGGTGACAACGGGGCCGCCGACCGCATCGACGCTGACCACCGGCGATCCGACCAGCGCCAGGATGAGGTCGATGTCGTGGATCATCAGGTCGAGCACGACGCCGACATCCGTGCCGCGCGGCTTGAACGGCGCGATGCGCACCGCCTCGATGAAGAGGGGCTTGGTCACGCGCGGCAGAATCTGCATGCGTTGCAGCAGAAAACGTTGGAGATGGCCGACCTGCAGGATCCGGCCGCGCGCGGCGGCGAGCGCGATCAGTGCTTTGGCTTGCGCAGGCGTTTCCGCGATCGGCTTCTCCACCAGCACATGGATTCCTGCGTCGAGCAGCTGCGCGGCGACGTCGAAATGCACGCGCGTGGGCACGGCGACGGTCGCGGCATCGATCCGGCCGATGACGGCGTCGAGCGACGTCTCGGCACGTGTTCCCAGCTCTTGCGCGAGCGCTTGGCCGCGCGCGTGATCACCATCGACGATCGCCACGAGTTCGGCCCCGGCAAGCTCAGCGTATTTCTGAGCGTGGTAGCGGCCGAAATGACCGGCGCCGAAGACGGCGCAGCGGATTGGCGTCATGGCAGGGAGTCCAGTCAGGGGGTAGGATGACGGCGTTCTATCCGAACGACACGCTCTCGACGAGGCCCGACATGAATGCAACTCAAGAAGCCGCCGGCGCGAAATCCGGCTTTCGCATGCTGCACACGATGATCCGCGTGAAGGACCTCGATCGATCGATCGCGTTCTATACGGGGGCCTTGGGGATGAAGTTGCTGCGCCGGACGGATGTGCCGGACGGCAAATACACGCTGGCTTTCGTCGGCTACGGCGACGAGGCCAACCAATCGGTGATCGAACTCACCCATAACTGGGGGCATCCCGGCTACGACCTGGGAAATGGGTTCGGGCACCTCGCGGTGGCGGTGCCCGATGCCTACAAGACCTGCGATGCGATGCGCAGCCAGGGCGTGAAGATCACGCGTGAAGCCGGGCCGGTGAAGTTCGGCACGACGGTGATCGCGTTCGTCGAGGATCCAGACGGCTACAAGATCGAGTTGATCCAGCGCGGCTGATCGCGCGCCGCGGTTCAAACCGCCTGGAAGAACAGGCTGCGCACGGACCAGGCGAGCGCCACAACGCAGGCGACGAGCAACGCCACGCGTGCGGCTCGAAGCCTTGCGGGCGCTGGATTTTCGTTGGCCGGTGAGGGGAGCAGACTCCGGGGACCGATACGTGCGCCATGTGGCGGAGGCGTCCCCATCGATCGTGCTTGCTGTCGCTTGCCTTCGGCCATTCGCGTTCCCCTCCGCATGCTC
>JANNTF010000091.1:0-2858 GCA_031403455.1 Alphaproteobacteria bacterium
GCGGCGGTCGAGGATGTCCTTGGGCAGCGCCGGGACCTGCCAATCACCGGCGCGGATCGCCGCGGTCTCGGTGAGAAAATCGGGTGTCCAGCCGGTATCGAGCTTGGCCTGGATCTCCTCGCGGCGCGCCAGCAACTCGAGCCGCCGCTTGTTGAACTTGCGCTGCAGCTGAACGATGAAGTCGAGCGCCCCGCCGCCGAGCACGGCGTGATGCGAGGGCGTCGCCGGGGCAACCAGCTGCACGCCGGCCGGCAGTTTCAGCGGTTTTGGCGCGGGCTTCGCCGCCGGCTTCACGATCTTCGCGGGCTTTGGCGACGGCCGGGGGGGCGACGGCTTGGGCGCCGGCTTCTTGGGTGCGGATTTCGCTGGCGCCGGGCGCTTCTTCAGCGCGGCGGGCCGCTTCTTGGCGGGCCCCGCCTTCTTGGCCGAAGACCGGGCTGGCTTGCCGGCGGTTTTCTTGGTGGCGGATTTTTTAGCGGCGGACTTCTTGCGCTGAGCCATCGTCGTCGAACTCCCCTCGGCCAATCACGTGCCGGCGCGTTTCTTACCGGGGGGTTGCCACGGGGGCAAGCGCCTGAGAAGACTATTTTGCCCGCGAAACCCGAGGCTTGGCCGCGAGCGGGTGATGC
The DNA here is from genome assembly GCA_031403455.1 of Alphaproteobacteria bacterium. Lineage (GTDB taxonomy): Bacteria > Pseudomonadota > Alphaproteobacteria > CACIAM-22H2 > CACIAM-22H2 > CAIOSQ01. The sequence goes on from JANNTF010000091.1 coordinate 630, forward strand.
GCTTCCACGAGACGACGCAGCCGCTCCCCCGCGACATGGGTGTAGATCTGCGTGGTGACGATGTCGGCGTGGCCCAGCATCTGCTGGACGGCCCGCAGATCCGCGCCGTGGTCGAGGAGATGGGTGGCGAAAGCGTGTCGCAGCACGTGCGGCGACAGGCGGCGCGGGTCGAGGGCCGCGTCCGCGGCCAAGCGCTTCAGCAATTGGGTGATTCGCGCCGGGGTGAGGTGGCCGCCCGCCGCCGAAGACGGGAACACGAACCGCGATGTCGTGCCCTGCGCGACGAATGCCGCGCGCACGGCCAGGTAGGCGGTCAACGCCGCTTTCGCCGGCTCGTTCAGGGGCGCCAGCCGCTCTTTCGCGCCCTTGCCCCGCACGATGAGCATCCGTCCCGAGCGGTCGATCGCGCCTAGCGGCAGCGCGGCCAGCTCGGACACCCGCAGGCCGGCCGCGTAGAGCATTTCGACGATGGCGACCAGTCGGAGGTCGGCCGGCGTTTCGCCACGTCCCCGCGCGGCGGCGAGCACGGCGTCGATCTCGGCTTCGCTCAGGAGCTTGGGAAGCCGGCGTCCCTGCTTGGGCGCATCGAGCTGCGTGGCGGGGTCGTCGAGCCGTCGCCCATCGTCGACCAGGAAGCGATAGAACTGGCGCAGGCTCGAGCGGCGCCGCGCCGCCGTGGCAGGGCTGGCGCCGGCCTCGCCAAGACGCTTCATGTAGCGGCGCAGATCGGCGGTCGTCGCGTCGAGCGGCGCCTTGCCCTGCCGCGCGAGAAACGCGGCGAGATGGGCGAGATCCTTGCCGTAGGACGCGATCGTGAGTTTGGCGGCACCGCGGGTCGCCGCCATCATCTCGAGGAAGGCCTCGGCGTGTCGGTCATCGAGAGCCGGCGTCTCGCGACGGCGTCCCATACCGCTCAGAGCCCGGCGGCGAGCGCCGCATCCAGCGCGACGCGGCGCGCCTCATCGGCTAGACCCACCTCGCGCAATGCCCGCACCACCGCGCCGATCGCCGTCGGGTTGTCGCGCAGTCCCGACTCGTTCAGGGCCGCCGCGGCAAGCAGGATCGTCTCGCCGACATGGCGCTGGCTCGACGCGCGCGCGAGGCGGATGAGCGGCGCGGGCGCCGCAACCGCCGCCGCCGTGCCGGACGTGGTGAGTTCATTGGAGGCGACGCCGAGCGCCTCGAGGAGTTCAGACAGCAGCCGCGTGCGCGACAGCACGCGCGGCGATCCCGCAACGCCTTGCGCGTCGCGCCAGCGGCGCAGCGCTTCAGGGGTGATCAGATTGCGGTCGGCGGCCCCGCCCAGATAGAGGAGCGGCGCCAACCCCGCGCTTGCCTCGTCCGTGCCGGCGCCTTGGCGCAGCAGATCGAACCATCCGCTCGCTTCCTGCATGCGGCCTTCACCGAGCAGCAGCCGTGCGATCGTCGCGGCATGCGGCGCCGATTCCAAAGCGGGTGGAATCTCCAGCACCAGAGCCAAGATGGCGCGCCGAAACGCGGTGGCGACGCCGCGACGCTCGGCGATCGGCATGGCCTTGCCGAGCGCTTCTGCCCGCGGCAAGCCGGCCGTCTGCGACTTGATGACCTTGAAGAGCGCGCCGCGTCCGCGCGGCCCGCGCTCGCGTTCGGCAAACGCCATCGCGTCGGCGGTTTCGCGCGCGCTCAGCGTCACCGTATCGTAGAGCGTCGCGAGCACCTCACCCGGAATCGCGTGCGCTCCGACGGCGGCCTCGGCGGCGCGCAGCCGAGCGTCGACGGGAAAACTTTCGTTGCGTGTGATCGCCGCGAGAATGGCCGGGCCCGAAATCTCCAGCGCTGCCGCGGCCGGCGCGATCTTCGCCGCGGCGACCAAGGGAAAATGATGCGGCTTCAATTCGCGTCGTGCGCCGTCCAAGGCGCGCTTGGCCCCGCCGCCAAAGGCGACCAGCCGGTCGAGCCAATCGTCTTCCTCGGCGTTCTGTTCGCGCAGCATCGTCAGACCCAGCTGCGCGCGTGTCGGGTCGCCCGCCAGGGCCTGGCACGCGATCAACGCCTGCTCCCAATCCGGCTTCGTGTGCGTGGCGATCGACTCGCGGACGAGATCGCAAGCCGGTGCCGGATCGCTGTCCAGGAACAGGACATCGCGGCTGACGGCACGTGCGGTCTCGTCGTCATGGCTGCGCGTCACGCGGTCGGCGAGGCTGCGCGCGCCTTCGCCATCGCCGAGTCGAAACAACCCGCGCGCCCGCG
>JANNTF010000092.1:0-2252 GCA_031403455.1 Alphaproteobacteria bacterium
CCGAGCAGCAGCTTCTCGGCGCTCTGCTGGCCAACAACAAGGCGTATGACCGCGTCGTCGAGTTCCTGCTGCCGACTCATTTCGCGGATGACAGGCACGGACGGATCTACGAGGCCATCGGTCAGCTGATCACGCGCGGCATGGTCGCCAATCCCGTCACGCTGAAGACGCGCTTCGAGCAGGATCAGTCACTGATCGAGATCGGCGGCGCGCAATACCTGGCGCGGCTCGCGAGTTCGGTGGTCGCCGTCGTCAACGCGGTCGACTACGCCAAGCTCGTTCTCGATCTCCATATGCGGCGCGAGCTGATCGCCGTCGGCGGCGACATCGTCAATGACGCCTATGCGGTCGAGGACGACATCACCGCGCGCGAGCAGATGGAGTCCGCCGAGCAGAAGCTGTTCGAACTCGCGAGCACGGGCCAGCAAGAAGGCGGGTTCAAGGAGTTTCGCCACGCGCTCGCTGCGGCGATCGACATGGCCGAGCAGGCCTACAAGCGCGACAGCCATGTCACGGGCGTGACGACAGGGCTGGACGATCTGGACAAGAAGCTCGGCGGCATGCACCCCTCGGATCTGCTCGTGCTGGCCGGCCGTCCGTCGATGGGCAAGACCGCGCTGGCGACCAAGATGGCCTTCTCAGCCGCCGCCGCCTACAAGGAGCGCATCGGCGAGGATGGCACGCGCGAAGTCGTGGAGGGCGCCAAGGTCGCGTTCTTCTCGCTCGAAATGTCGGCCGAGCAATTGGCGACGCGATTGCTCTCCGAGGTGACGGAGATTCCGTCCGACAAGATCCGCCGTGGCGAGGTGCGTGGCGAGGATTTCCCGCGCTTCGTCGAGGCGTCGCAACAGCTGCATCGCCTGCCGCTCTACATCGACGACACGACGGCGCTGTCGATCTCGGCCTTGCGCACGCGCGCGCGCCGTCTCGCGCGCACGACCGGGCTGGGCCTGATCGTCATCGATTATCTGCAGCTGCTCACCCTGCCCGCCAATATGCGGTCCGAGAACCGCGTGCAGGAGATCTCGGCGATCACGCGTGGATTGAAGGCGATCGCCAAGGAGCTGAACGTACCGGTGCTCGCGCTGTCGCAGCTCAGTCGCGCGGTGGAGCAGAGAGAGGACAAGCATCCGCAGCTCTCCGACCTGCGCGAATCCGGAACGATCGAGCAGGACGCCGACGTGGTGATGTTCGTGTTTCGCGAGGAGTATTATCACGCGCGCGCCGAACCGGCCCGACGCGAGGCGGAAGACGAGAAGAAATACAACGACCGCTATGAGGCCTGGCAGCAACGTGGCCAGGAAATCCACAATGTGGCCGAAGTGATCATCGGCAAACAGCGTCACGGCCCGATCGGCACCGTGCGGCTGTTCTTCGACGGCGCCTACACCAAGTTCGACAATCTTGCCGGCGGCGATCGCTTCCAGGACGAAGACGGCGGTTGACGACATGACATCGGGCGTCGCGCGCGCCTCGCAGAGCCGGCTGGAGATCGACCTCGGCGCGATCGTCGCCAACTGGCTCAGCCTCAAGGCCCGGCTGCGTCCCGGTGCGGCGTGCGCTGGCGTGGTCAAGGCCGACGCCTATGGCCTGGGCGCCGCCCGGATCGGCCCGGCGCTTGCGCAAGCGGGCTGCCGCATCTTCTTCGTCGCACAGCTCGAAGAAGCCCTGAGTCTCCGCCCCCTCCTCCCGAAGCGCTGCGATGTGTTCGTCCTCAACGGCGTCTTGCCCGGCGAGGCGGCGGAGTTTGCCGCGGCCGGCGTCCATCCCGTGCTCAACGATCCCGCGCAGATCGCGTGCTGGGCCGCCCACGCGGCGCGATTGGGCCGTGCGCTGCCGGGCGCGCTTCATGTCGATACCGGCATGTCCCGGCTCGGCCTCAGCCTGGCCGATGCCCGGGTGGTGGCGACGGATCCCGCCGGCTTGTCCGGAATCACGCTGCGCTATGTCATAAGCCACCTCGCGCGCGCCGAGGAGGACGTCGCCATGAACGACGCCCAGCTCGATGAATTCACAATCGCGACAAGGCTTTGGCCCGGCACTCACGCATCGCTGGCGAATAGTTCCGGGATCTTTCTTGGCACCGCGTTCCACTTCGATCTTGCACGGCCCGGAGCCGCGCTATACGGGATCAATCCCATTCCCGGACGGCCGAATCCTCAACTTCCGGTCGCCATGTTGAGCGCGCCCGTGCTGCAACTTCGCGATATCGCCCCCCCGCGTAGCGTCGGCTATGGCGCGACTTATCAAGC
>JANNTF010000093.1:0-3438 GCA_031403455.1 Alphaproteobacteria bacterium
CAAATATTTGGACTACGTGCTGAGCGAGCCGGTCCAGAAGCTGAGTGTGGAACAATTCTTCATCACACCGGTCAACACCAAGGTTACGATCCCAGATGCTTTGAAAAGCACGTTGCCGATCGGTCCGAACGACATCAGCAAGATCCTGCAATGGGACTGGGCGGCGGCGAACGCGGTGCGCGACCAGGTGACGGAGCGCTGGAATCGCGTGATGCGCTGACTTTACCTTGTGCCCCTCGCCCCGATGCGCATGCGCGCCGGGGCGAGGGGAGCTTCGTTTTCCGGGAACATCATGACTCGTCTCACGATCGCGGGCCTCGAGAAGCATTTCGACAAGGTGGTCGCGGTCAAGGGCATCGATCTCGACGTCGCCAACGGTGAGCTGGTTTCGCTGCTTGGCCCGTCCGGGTGCGGCAAGACGACCACTCTGCGCTGCGTCGCCGGGTTCGAGCTGCCGACCGGCGGCGCGATCCGTTTCGACGGCACGGATGTCACCATGCTGCCGCCGGAGACGCGCGACATCGGCATGGTGTTCCAGAACTACGCGCTGTTTCCCCACATGACCGTGCGCGAAAACCTCTGTTTCGGTCTGGAGATGCGCAAGATCGCCCGCGCCGAAATGGACCGCCGCGTGGCCGACGTGCTGGGCATGGTGCAGCTCACCGGCATGGAAGCGCGATATTCGCGCCAGCTCTCCGGTGGTCAGCAGCAGCGCGTCGCGCTCGCCCGCGCGCTGGTGATCGAACCCAAGCTGCTGCTGCTCGACGAGCCGCTCGCCAACCTCGATGCCAAGCTGCGCGACGAGATGCGTTTCTTCATCCGCGGGCTGCAGCAGCGCGTCGGCATCACGACGCTCTATGTGACTCACGATCAGGCCGAGGCGATGGTGATGTCCGACCGCATCGTCGTGATGTTCGGCGGCGAGATCCATCAGGTCGGCAATGCGCGTGATGTCTACGACCGGCCATCGACGCGTCAGGTCGCGAGCTTCATCGGTCTGTCGAATTTCGTCACGGGCAAGACGGTCGGGCGCGACGGCGCGCAATGGCGTCTGGAGACTAGCTTCGGCCCGATCTCCTGCGGCTCGGGCTTTTCTCCCGCGATCGGTGTGCCCGCGATCGCCATGGTCCGACCGGAGGCGATCGCGTTGTCGATCGCGCCGGCTGCGGATGCGTTCCTCGGCACGGTCAGCGAGCGCTTCTTTCTCGGCAATCTCGTCGATTACCGGATCACCATGGCCGACGGCACCGTGCTGCAGGTGCAGCAGCCGGCGACGTCGGGCTTCGCACCCGGCGAGCGGATCCATGTCACGCTGCCGGCAGAGCGCGCCTGGCTCGTGCGCGAGACCGCTGCGTGAGCGGCCCGCGCGCCGCCGCGCGCCGGTCGGGCTGGCTGCTCGCGCTGCCGGCGATCGTCACCATCGCGGCGTTGATCGTCGTGCCCTACGTCAACATCGTCGTGATGAGCTTCCGGATTCCCTCGACGTCGAAACCGTATCTGCCGGGGTTCACGCTCGGCAATTACGGCAAGGCGCTCACCGATCCCGATTATTTCTATTTCGAGCTGCTGTTCGACACGCTGCGGCTGGCGTTCACCATCACGATCCTGTGCCTCGTGATCGCCTATCCCGTCGCGTTCCATCTCGCGCGCACGAATTCGCGCTGGCGCGGCGTGCTCTACGCCCTCGTGCTGTCGCCGCTCCTGGTGGGCGTCGTGATCCGCTCGTTCGGCTGGATCATCCTGCTCGCCAATAACGGGCTCATCAATCAGACGCTCAAGAGCTGGGGCTTGCCCGCGCTGGCGTTGATGTACAACGAGTTCGGCGTCGTGCTCGCGCTCGTGCACGTGTTCCTGCCGTTCATGATCCTGCCGTTGATGGGCGCGATCCAGGGCATCGACCCGCGGCTCGAGGAGGCGGCGCGATCCTTGGGCGCGAGCCGGGGCAAGGTGTTCTGGCGCGTGCTGTTCCCGCTCTCGATGCCGGGCGTGCAATCCGGCTGCATCCTCGTCTTCATCCTCTCCTGCGGCGCCTATGTGACTCCGGCGTTGCTCGGCGCGGGGCGTGTGCACACGATGACGACCGAAGTCATCTCGCTGCTCGATCAGTTCCTGTGGCCGTTCGGAGCGGCGCTGGCGCTGATCCTCTCGATCGTCGGCTTGATCGTGGTCGCCGTCTACACGCGGCTGTCGGGCCGCATCATGCGAGGCATGGCGTGAAAGGCGGTCGCATTCTGCTCGGCGCGACGGTGACGTCGGTCTACGTGTTCCTGATGCTGCCGATCGCGATCGTGGTGATCGCATCGGTCAATTCCGGGAAATACCTGAAATTTCCGCCCGACGGCTTCTCGTTGCGCTGGTATGCGAATTTCTTCGGCTCGCAGCCCTTCATGGACGCGATGCAGCTGTCGCTCGTGCTGGCCGCGGTCTCCGCCGCGGCTGCGACCCTGATCGGCACGCCGGCCGCGCTTTACTACGTGCGCCATGCCAAGCGCTGGCGTGAGGTGTTCCGGATGGTCACGCTGGCGCCGCTGCTGCTGCCCGAGATCCTGACCGCGATCGCGCTGCTGTTCCTCTACTACCAGATCGGCATCGGCACGAAATCGTCGCTCGGCCTCTATCTGGGCCACATCGTGATCTGCGTGCCCTTCGTGTTCCTGCAGGTTTCGTCGGCGCTGTACAACCTGTCGCCGTCGCTCGAGGAAGCGGCGCGCTCGCTGGGGGCGTCGCCCCTGATCACCTTCCGGCGCGTGACGCTGCCGCTGATCAAGCCAGGGGTGATCAACGGCGCGCTCTTCGCCTTCATCATCTCCTTCGACAACGTATCGATCTCGCTGCTGCTGAAGGGCGTCGGCACGACGACCCTGCCGATGCAGGTCTTCGATTATCTACGCTGGGATTTCGACCCGACCACGGCCGCCGCCTCGACCGTGTCGATCCTCATGACGCTCGGGGCCGTGCTGCTCGTCGATCGCTTCGTCGGCCTGCGGGCGATGCGGTACTGACGTCGCCGCGCGGCGTCAGATGCAATAGCACTTCAACGGTTCGAAGCCGTTGAAGGCGACCGAGGCATAGGTGGTCGTGTAGGCGCCGGTCGCGCGGATCTCCAGCTTGTCGCCGATCTCGAGGTCGAGCGGCAGCCGATAGTCGGCGTCTTCATAGAGAACGTCGGCGGAGTCGCAGGTCGGCCCCGCAAGGATCACGCGCTCGACCTTGCCCTTGCGCGGACTGGAGATCGGATACTGGATCGCCTCGTCCATCGTCTCCGCGAGGCCGCCGAATTTGCCGATATCGAGATAGATCCAGCGCCGCGCGTCGTTGCGACCCTTGCGGGCGATCAGCACGATCTCGGTCTGGATCACCCCCGCGTCGCCGACCATCTGGCGGCCCGGCTCGACGATCAGTTCAGGCACGCGGTTGCCGAAATGCTTCTGCAGCGAG
>JANNTF010000094.1:0-4330 GCA_031403455.1 Alphaproteobacteria bacterium
ACGCGCAGATCGGCGGGGCTCGCGATGAATGTCGTGACGCCGGCGAGCGACGTCGATGGCACGCGCCCCGTGCTCGCACGCGCGAGATCGATCGCGCAGATCGCCATCGCCAGGGCGGCGATGGGTACATGCCGCGCGCTGACCTCGCCATGGAGCAAGCGCGCCGCGAGCAGGGATCCGATGCCGATTCCGATCGCGAAGACCGCGAGCATGAGCGTGACGACATGCTCATCGGCGAACAGCAGATCCTTGGTGAAGACCGGCAGGCCGGAGACGAACGTCGCGCCGACCAGCCAGAACCAGGAGATCGCGAGCATCGGCAGCAGCAAGTCGCGCCGCGCCAAGGCGTAGCGGACGATGTCGATGGAGTCCTGCAGCAGCCGCGGCGCGGGCTGTCCCGCGCCCACGGTCGGCGGGGCTTCTGGAATCATGCGCGCGGCAAGCCAACCGACACAGGCGGCGGCCACGCCGAGGCCGCCGACCAGGATCGCGCCGTTGGCGATCAGCACGACGCTCGAGCCGAGAATGGTGCCGATCAGGATGGCGAGGAACGTACCCGCCTCGATCAGCGCGTTGCCCGTGACGAGCTCCGCCGCCGTCAGGTGCTGCGGCAGCAGGGCGTATTTGATCGGACCGAAGAGGGTGGAATGCGCGCCGAGCAGGAGCAGCGCGATCAGCAGCAACGGCACGCTGGGTAGGAAGAGGCCGCCGGCGCCGATCGCCATGATCGCGATCTCCGCGAGCTTGACCAGCCGCGCGATGCGGCCTTTGTCCATCCGGTCCGCGAGCGTGCCTGCCGCGCCGGAGAACAGAAAGAACGGCGCGATGAACAGCGCGCCCGCGAGCATCACGAGGGTGGGCGCGGCCATACCGGTCTCGTTCGCGAGGCGATAGGTCACGAGGATCGCGAGCGCGCTCTTGAGCAGATTGTCATTGAAGGCGCCGAGGAACTGCGTGACGAAGAGCGGCAGGAAGCGGCGCGTGCGCATCAAGTCGCGGATCGGTGAAGACATGACGGTCTCTCCAGTCAGAGCGCGGTGAGGGCGGCCCAGGCCGCTGTGATCAGGCGTTCGCGCTGGGCACCGAGATTGGGTGGCAGTCGTCCATAGGCGGCGAAGGTCGCGGGCTGCAGGACGATTCCGAGCACCAGCGATGCTGCGAGCTCAGGGCATTGCTTGGGCAGGTCGCCGGCGGCGATGGACTGCGCCAGCATGTCGCGCACGACGCTCACGGGGTTGGGCATGTCGGCGGTGACTTTGGCCAGCTGGCCGTGCTGAACGAAGAGCAGGAAGCGAAACAGCGTGGGGTCGTCGTCATGGAACCGGCAGAAGCCGGTGATCATCGCGGCGAGCCTGTCGCGCGGCGTGGTCGCGACGCGGGCGAGGCCGGCGAGAATCGTGGCAAGCCTCGCGTAATTCGCCTGGAACAGCGCCCAGACCAGTTCCTCCTTGCCGGCGAAATGGCGGTAGAGCGCCCCGTCGGCGCAGCCGACCGCGCCGGCGATATCGCGCACCGAGGTCTCGGCGACACCTTTCGCGACGAAGAGGCGCAAGGCCTCCGACTGAATGCGTGTGCGCGTATCGCCAGCTCTGACCACAGGCTCCAACATCATGTGAATGAACGTTCACTCACATGATGTGAGTCGACCCGGATTTCGTCAAGCCCGCGGTTTCGGCCGCGTGGAATGATCGCTAGGCTCGCCCCCAAACCAAGGAGTTAGAGATGCTTCTTCACTTGCAGACTTGGGTCGAGATCGAGCGTTACCTGAAGTCCAATCGCGGCATCATCATGCCGATTGGCTCGACCGAGCAGCACGGCCCGAATGGTCTGATCGGTACCGACGCGATCACCGCGGAATTCGTCGCCAAGGGCGTCGGCGAGGCCACCGGCGCCGTCGTCGCGCCGACGATCTCCGTTGGCATGGCGCAGCATCACCTCGGCTTCAAGGGCTCCATGGCGTTGCGCCCGACCACGCTCATCGCGGTCATCCGCGACTACATCGAAAGCCTGGCGGTGCACGGCTTCGACCGGTTCTTTTTCGTCAACGGCCATGGCGGCAATGTCGCCACGACGACTGCCGCATTCTCGGAGATCTATGCGGCCTCGAGCTTCGGTCAGGCCGGCAATCGCCCGCCGATCAAATGCGTGTTGAAGAATTGGTACGAAATGCCGGCCATCAAGACGCTGTCCAAGGAACTCTATGGCGATCAGGAAGGCAGCCACGCCACGCCGTCGGAAGTCTCGCTCACCTGGTACGCGCATCCGGACCGCGCCATGCCGATGACCATGGATCCGCCGGTCGCGCCGCGCGGCAGCTTCACCGATGCCGCAGATTATCGCCGCAACTTTCCCGATGGCCGCATCGGCTCGAACCCAGGCCTCTCCTCTGCCGAACACGGCAAACGCATCTACGAGGCGGCCGTGAAGGACCTCGCCGCGGAGTATCGCGCCTGGATAGCGAGCTGACGCCGCGCGCGGCTCACAACGCGACGCGCTCGATCAGCCACCACAGGCCAAGACAGGCGACGGCGCTCGATGCGCCGTAGACGAGCGTGGGCTTGCGCGCCGGAGAATTGCCGTGCGCCATCAGGCGATCGACCAACAAGAGCAGCGCCAGGAACACGGCGACGATCACGAGCTGGCCGAGTTCCACGCCAAGATTGAAAGCGACGAGGGCGGGGAGCAGGGATTCCTGCGGCAATCCGGCAGCGGCGAGGACGCTCGCAAAGCCAAATCCATGGATGAGGCCGAGTGCGCCCGTCCACCTCCAGCGGCGATCGACATCGGACGAGAAAAAATTCTCGATCGCCACGATGACGATGCTGGCGGCGATCAGCGGCTCGATGATCGACGAGGGGATCGTCACGATACCAAGCGCGGCGAGCGCGAGCGTGACGCTGTGCGCGAGCGTGAATGCGGTGACGATCTTCACCAGGGCGCCGAGCCGGCGCGCCCACAGCAGCACGGCCGCGAGGAAGGCGATGTGGTCGAAGCCGAGAAAGATGTGCTCGACGCCGAGTTCGAAGTAGCGCCAGGCGATCGTAAGCCGCGACGGCGGCGCAACGAGCACCGTCGTGATGGCGGCGGGGGGCGGCTGCGGCGTCGCGGTCGCCGCGACGGAGGGCGCGGGCGGTGACGCCGGGACGAGCGTCGGACCCGCCACGGTCAGCGCGACCGCGTTGCGCGTTGCATCGAGGATCGCGATTTCGTCGGCCGCGGCGCCCCGCATGAGTTGGACCGATTGGCGCGCCGCCGCGTCGAACTCCAGCATCGCGGTCGAGCGATAGACGACGTCCTGGCCATGCGCGCACGCGAACGACATCTGAACGATGATGCCGCCATCGCTGTCGGCGCTGATCGATGCCGGCGCCGTCTCGGCGCAGGGCGCACCAGCGGCCGTGATGCGAGTCCGCGCGGCGAAATAATCGCGCAAGCGCGCCTCGACCGCGGCCAGCTTGCCCGGGTCGACCTGTCCGCTGGCATGGTCGGTGACATTGACGCCGGCGGCGCGATCGACATCGCTCGACGTGATCGTGAGCATGACTCCCACGTTCGTTCCGTCCACCCGCAGGAACACGACGGCGAAGTTGACGGCGTGCGCGTGACCGAGCGCTGGCATGGCCAGCACGATCATCATGGCGAGGAGAAGTCTGATCACGGGCCGTCGAAGAAGACATCCGAGCGGCAGCCGAGCACGCGGCCTTCGCCGTCGAGATAGGTGACCGCCGCGACGAACTCGGCGCCGATTCCGAGGAAGCCTGGATGGCCGAAGCGCTTCCCGCCGCCCAGCAGCGCCGTCACCGTGCCCGGTGGCACACGGCGCAGCTGCCACGGCACGTCCCGTTCGAAGTCGCGCCGCTCGACCGCGCGCACGCCGCCGTCGGGGGAGAGCTCGCGCAGATTGCCTTCCACCACTTCGCGCCCCGGACGCGTCGCGCAGCGCGCGTCGAAATCGGAACGCGCAGCGCGCGCCGTCTGCGGCTTGCCATCCATGATCTCGCTCGCGCAGGACGCGAGCAGCACGGCGGCGACAATCAGCCCCGCGTTGCGCAGGCGTTGTCTCATCGCATCACCTGATGGGCGTGGCCGTCGGGATCGGTCACGCTGCCGTCGGCGAGATACGCGGGACCGATCGGCACCTTGCCGAACCCGCCCGGGATGTCGAGCACATAGCTCGGCTGCGCGAGTCCAGAGACGCGCCCACGCAGCGCGCGCATCAGGGCCTGACCTTCCTCGATGCTGAGTCTGAACTGCGCGGTGCCGGGCGCCAGATCGGGATGATGCAGATAGTAGGGCTTGATGCGGAGCCGCAGGAACTCCCGCATCAACG
>JANNTF010000095.1:0-1265 GCA_031403455.1 Alphaproteobacteria bacterium
CACGACGATGGAGCTCGGCGGGCACGCGCCCGTGATCGTGTTCGAGGATGTCGATGTCGACGCGGTGGCCAAGCTCACCGCCGGTGGCAAGTTCCGCAATGCCGGCCAGGTCTGCATCTCGCCCACGCGCTTCTTCGTGCACGAGTCGAAATACAAGCGCTTCGTCGAGGCCTTCACCGCGATCGCGAGCGGCCTCAAGCTCGGTGACGGGCTCGATCCGACCAGCCAGATGGGCCCGATGGCGAATAGCCGGCGCATCGAGGCGATGGCGATGTTCGTCGCCGACGCCAAGGACAAGGGCGCCAAGATCAACACCGGCGGCGAGCGCAGTGGCAATCTTGGCTTCTTCTACAAGCCCACGGTGCTGAGCGACGTTCCCGACGACGCCCGCATGATGACCGAGGAGCCGTTCGGCGCGGTGGCGCCGATCGTGCCGTTCAAGAGCTTCGACGAGGTGGTCGAGCGCGCCAACGGCGTGGCCTACGGTCTCGCGGCCTATGCGTTCACCGCGAGCGAGAAGACGGCGAGCGCGATCACCGACGCGCTGCAATGGGGCATGGTCGGCGTGAACAGCCTCGCGGTGTCGACTCCCGAAACGCCGTTCGGCGGCGTCAAGGACAGCGGCCATGGGCAGGAAGGCGGCATCGAAGGCCTCGACGCCTATCTGAACGTGAAGTTCGTCAGCCAGGCTTGACCCGCTGCTCGTCTACGCCGTGAGCGCCTCGGACGCCGCCTTGCCGGTCGTGACAGGGACGATCTCGAACGCCACGAGATCGGACCACTCGGCGACCCAGCGCTGCAGCAAGGTGACGTCGTCGCAGGCCATGACCTGGAAGCAGCGCGTCAGATCGGCGCTGACCCAGCTGCTGACGAACTCCAGCCCCGCCGGCATCAGGCGTCCCTTCTCGGCGAAACGCCGATAGATCGCGCGGGCGTCACCGTCGCGGAACGTCTCGATGACCATGAATTGCATGCGGAACTCCTGAGTCGAAAACTTTGCGGCGCGCTCAACGCCGGAATTTGAGATCCAAGCCACGCTTGCGCCACTCGGCTTCCATCGCGTCGAGATCGGTGAAGCCGGACGGATTGGCGAGACTCGGATACCAGTGACGGCGCGGCTCCACATCCCGGCGATAGATGGCGAGGAGCCGCGCGAGTTCGAGCAACGGCTCGGGATGATCGTCCACGCGCAGATTGATGTCGGGCATCATGTCGTTGGTGGTCACCATCAGCGCCGCCGATTGCCTGCCGCGCTTGTCGCCGCC
>JANNTF010000096.1:0-3431 GCA_031403455.1 Alphaproteobacteria bacterium
GCGGCTTCTCGCAGATCACGTGCTTGCCCGCCGTCAGCGCGGCCGACACCGTCTCGAGATGCATAAAAGGCGGCAGGCAGATATCGACGATGTCGATATCCGTCCGCGCCAGCAGCGCCGCATCGTAGTCGCTGACGATCACTGGCGACGGGTGCCCGGAAGCGGCAACGCGTCCGCCGAGTTTGGCGGCGCGCGCGGCGTCCCGATCGCAGATCACATGGACGCGAAACGCATCGGGATTGGCGAGAAAACCTTCGACATGCTTCTCGCCGATACCAGCGCCGACGATGGCGACGCGATAGGGTTGGGTCATCTCCACGGTGCCTTCTGGATCACGGCAGCGATGCGAAGGCAGGCTCGCCCTGCTGCGCACCGAAAAGCTGTACACGCCGCGGATCGACATGAACGACGATGGCGTCGCCGCCCCGAACCTGCGTCTGGCCAGGCTCAGCGATCACCAGCTTCTCGCCCGATGGCAGCACGCCATGGATGAAGCTCATGCCGCCGAGTTGCTCGATCACCTCGGCTGAAAGATGCCAGCCGGCCGAGGCACCGCTGGTGAGATGTTCCGGACGCACGCCGATGGTCACCTTGTCGCCCGGCTTGGCGTCGCCCGGCGCGAGCGCGAGGGGTAGCGGCGGCAGGCCGGCCGCTGTGATGCTGAGACCTCGCACATCCACCTTGTCGATCGTCGCATTGACGAAATTCATGCGCGGCGAGCCGATGAACCCGGCGACGAAACGGTTCACTGGCCGATTGTAGAGATCGAGCGGCCGGCCGACCTGCTCGATGCGGCCGTCGCGCAGCACGACGATCTTGTCGGCCATGGTCATGGCCTCGACCTGGTCATGCGTCACGTAGATCATCGTGTTGCCGAGATCCGCGTGGAGCTTCGACAGCTCGACACGCATCTGCACGCGCAGCTCGGCGTCGAGATTCGACAGCGGCTCGTCGAACAGGAAGATGCGCGGTTCGCGCGTGATCGCGCGCCCGATCGCGACGCGCTGACGCTGCCCGCCGGAGAGCTGGCGCGGCTTTCGCGTCAGCAGCTGATCGATGCGCAGCATCTCCGCCGCGCGGCGCACGCGACGGTCGATCTCGTCCTTCGCGAGCCGCGCATTCTCGAGGCCGAAGGACAGGTTCTGATAGACGCTCATATGCGGGTAGAGCGCGTAGCTCTGGAACACCATCGCCAGTCCGCGGTCGGCCGCGGCCACGTCGTTGACGCGCTCGCCGGCGATCAGCACGTCGCCGCCGCTGGCGCTCTCCAGCCCCGCGATGATGCGCAGCAGGGTGGATTTGCCACAGCCCGACGGCCCGACGAAGACGACGAACTCGCCCTCCGTCACCGCGAGATCAACACCATGAATCACGCCGACCGGCCCGAAGCGCTTGACGATCTGTCGAAGCTCGAGGCTCGCCATGATCAGCTCCCGGTCGATCCGACGAGATGGCCGTGACGTGTCGCCGCGGCCTGCGCCTTCAACGCCAGCTCGCAGACCTTGAAGCAATGCGCCTGCGACATCGCCGTCTCGGTGCGATCGAAGATGTCCGCGGCGAGATTGCGGTAGTAGGGCAGATCGCAATCGCTGCAATCGATGTGCTGCACGCCCTTGCCGTCGACGAGGAAGAGATGATCGATGCCCGGGCGTCCGCCGATATCGACGTATTTGCGCAGCTCGAGATAGCCTTCCGTGCCGAGGATGGTCAGGCGGCCATCGCCCCAGGTCGGCAGCCCGTCGGGCGTGAACCAGTCGACGCGCATGTAGCCTGCGGCCTGATCGCTCTGGAGCATGACCTCGCCGAGATCCTCGAGCTCCGGAAACTCCGGATGATTCACATTCGAGACGCGGGCCGCGACGATCTCGGCATCGCTCGACCCGGTGAAGAACAGGAACTGGTCGAATTGATGCGAGGCGATGTCGATCAGGATGCCGCCATAGGCCTCGCGCCGGAAGAACCAGGGCGGCCGCAGATGCCGGTTGAGCCGATGCGGACCGAGCCCCGTGGTGTGGATCACGCGGCCGATCGCACCTGCCTGCACGAGTTGGCCCGCACGCGTCGTCGCCCGCACTTCGAAACGCTCCGTGAAATCGACGGAGAAGATCCGCCCGGTCTCGGCTTGCACGCGACGAACCGCGGCGAGTTGCTCGAAACTCGTCAGCCCCGGCTTGTCGACCATGAAGTCCTTGCCGTGGCGCATCGCCTCGATCGCAATCTCGGCCCGCTCGTTCGGAATCGCGGCACAGGTGACGAGCTGGATGCTGCGATCCTCGATCAGGCGACGCCGATCGGCGACGCGCGGGATATGCGGGAAGCGTTCGAGGAAGCCCGGCAGCGGCACCGCCTCGTCGCGCGTCCAGAACCCGACGCACTCCGCGCCGATGCCGATCAGGCTCGTGACCTGATCGTAGATGTGGCGATGATCGAGCCCGATGGCGGCAAAGCGCAGCTTGCGAGGAGTTGTCATATCTCAACGGCTCTTCTGAAGTGCGGCAAGACGCGGCTCAGCGCGTTGCAGGCGCAGCGCCGGCAGCCCCTTGAGGATCAGCGGAATCTCGTCGATCAGGATATCGCTGATCCGCCGGTAGGAGTCGAGCACGCCGCCGGCCAGATGCGAGGACAGGAGAATGTTCCGAGTGCGCCGCACCGGCGCCTCTTGCGGCACCGGCTCCTGCGGAAAGACGTCGATCGCGGCGCGGAATCGCCCCTGCTCGGCAAGCTCGACGAGGGTGTCGAACTCCGTCACCTCGGCCCGGCTGGCGAGGATGACGCTCGCATCGGGCGAGATGCGCATGAGCTTCTCGCGATCGAGAAACCCTTCATTCTCCCGCGTGACGCCGGCGAGAATGAAGATGTAGCGCGAGCCGGCCAGCAGCGTGTCCAGCTTCAGGCCACGGCATCCCTCGGCCGCGAGATAACCGTCGCTGAGCCACGGGTCGTAAACACCCACGATGCAGTCGAAGGGTCGCAGCAGCGGACGCAGCGCTCGGCCGAGATTGCCATAGCCGATCAGGCCGACCGCGGCGCCATAGAGGCTATAGGCGGAGCGATTGCCCGCGATGCCATAGCGATCACGCCCCGCGTGGAACGCGTGATCGTTCTTGGTGATGTTACGGCCGAGATCGATGGCGAAGCCGAGGCACATCTCGGCAACGGCCGGCGCCATCACGGGCGCAATCGACAACACCTGCACCCCCCGGCGATGCGCCTCCGCATAGTCGATGACAGGCTCCCAATTCCCTTTCACGTTGATGATCGCTCGCAGCTTCGGCGCGCGGGCGAGCCGCGCCGCATCCATCGGCGTCTGGCCGACGATGATCTCGACCTCCGCGAGATGGCGTTCGACGATGTCATCGGCCATCCGGCCGTCATAGTGCTCGACCACGCGCGCCATCGCCTTCAGGCGATCCTCGGCCTCGCGCTGCAGG
>JANNTF010000097.1:0-13876 GCA_031403455.1 Alphaproteobacteria bacterium
CGCCGCGACGATCAAGGCCGCCAAGTCGCGCGGACTCGACGTGCTGCTGCAGGTCCAGGCCGCGATCCCGCCGGGTTATCGCGTGCAGTTCGGCGGCCCGGTCGAGGAGGATCGGCCGCGCCTGCCCGACGGCTCGACGCCGGCGATCCGCGTCGACAACAACGGCTCGCTCGCCAGCCCGCATCTGCACGAATACGCGCGCGCGATGCTGCGCGACCTGGTGCGCGCCTATCCGCAGATCGACGGCATCCGCATCGACTGGCCGGAATATCCCCCCTACTCGCTCGACGGCGCGTTCTTCGATTTCGGCGTGCATGCCGAGGCGGCCGCCAAGCGGCTGGGCTACGATTTCCCGGCGATGCGCGCGGCCGCGCAGGCGCTGCGCACGAAGCTGCTCGGCGGCTTGACGCCCGGCGATCTGACGCTGTGGACGGAGCGCGATGGCGGTCGTTTCCGTCTGCTCCAGGCGCTGATCGACCAACCCGCGCTGCGCGACTGGCTCGCGTTCAAGACGGACCTCGCCACCGGCATCGTCAAGACGTTCCGGGATGCGCTGAACGAGATCGCGCCGGGCAAGCAGCTCGTCGCCGGCGCGTTCCCGCCGCCATGGACGACGCTGTCCGGTTTTTCCTTCGCGCGCGCAGCGCCGCTGTGCGACGCGATCATGGTCAAGCTCTTCACCATGCATTGGGCGATGATGGTGCGCAGCTGGGGCGACACGCTGGTCGCCGCCAATCCGGGTTTGCGCGGCCATCCCGCATTGCCGCGCACGCTCGCCGCGCTGTTCGACATCACCGACGATGCCGGGTTCGATCGCCTCGAGGATTGGCGCTATCCCGAGCCCGAGGAACCGCATCCGGTCGGCGGCCACGCGCAGACCCGCAAGATCCGCAATGCGCAGGCCGAGGCCGGGACGACGCCGATCTGGGCGCTGGCGCATGGCTACGGCCCGGTGGCGGATTACGCGCGCCGGTTCAAGATCGCGTATGACGCGGCCCAGGGTAATGTTTGGGTCAATCGCTACGGCTATCTTGCCGACGCCAAGCTCGACGCGATGGGCGCGGTCGTCCAAACGCACAAGACGTCAATCCAGGGAGAACCGCCATGAACCGACGCCCTCTCTTCGCCGCCGCGCTCGTCGCGGGTCTCGGCGCAGCCCCCGCCCTCGCCGCCTGGCCGGAGAAACCCGTGCGTATCGTGGTCCCGTTCGGCCCGGGCGGCACCACCGACATCGTCGCGCGCTTCCTGCAGAAGCACATGGACGAGAAGAAGCTGCTGCCGCAGCCGATCGTCGTGCAGAACGTGAGCGGACATTTTTCGGTCGGCGCGCGGCAGGTCATGACGGCGACTCCCGACGGCCATAGCTTCCTCGCGATCCACCTCGCCTTGCTCTCCGGCGAGGTCGTCGATCCCAAGCGCGGCGTCTCCTATCGCAACTTCGAACCGGTCGCGCTCACGGGCGGCTTCTGCTTCCACCCGATCGTGCGGCAGGACTCGCCCCATAAGACGCTCAAGGATCTGCTCGACGCCGCCAAGGCTGCGCCCGGGACGATCACGACCGGGGTGAATATCGGCGCACTCAACCACATGACCGGGCTGTTCATGGAGCAGGGTTTCCCCGGCGCCAAGTTCCGCTATGTGCAGATCGGCGGCGGTGGCGAGAATTTCGCGGCGATCATGGGCGGGCACACCCAGCTCACCGTGCTGTCGAGTTCCGAGTACCAGACCTACAAGGCGAACGGCATCCGCGCGCTCGCCTACACGGGTCCCGAGCGCCTGAAACTCGAGCCTGAAATTCCGACGGCTAAAGAACTCGGGCTCGGTTTCGAATATTGCGCCGAGAATTTCTGGTTCGCGCCGAAGGGAACATCGCGCGAGGCGATCGACGGCATGGCCGCCGCGCTCGAGAAGGCGACCGCGGCGCCCGAGATGCAGGGCTTCTTCGAGAAGCAGGCGCAGACCGGGCAGTTCATGAAGGGCGACGCGTTCAGCAAGCATCTCGACAGCGTGTTCCGCACGATCGAACCGGTTGCGCGCGCGGCCGCACCGCCGCAATGAAGCCGGCGCGCGAGCGCCTGGTCGACGCGATCTCCGGCGGCGTCGTGCTCGCGATCGCCGCAGCGATGTGGCTGGCGGCGCGGGCGGAACCGCCGCCCGGCTACGATCCGCTCGGCTCCGGCACCGCGCCGCTGGTCGTGTCCACGATCCTGGGCGTGCTGGCTTTCGTGCTGATCGCCAAGGCGGTGCTCGGCGCGCGCATCGCGCAGTCGCAGCAGAGCATGATCGTCGGCCTCGACGGCGCGGCGCAGGGCGATTACGCGCTGCGGCCCGGCCTCGCCGGCTTTGCGATGCTCGCGACCTTCGCCTATGCCGCCGCGCTCGCCATTGGCATTCCGTTCCGCTGGTCGACCATGCTCTTCCTCCTCGCGCTCGGCGGCGCGATGGGCGATCGCACGCCGCGTCAGCTCGCGATCGCGGGCGTGATCGCCGTCATCGGCGGCGTCGGCATCGATCTGCTGTTCACGCGGCTGCTCCTGGTCCAGCTGCCGTGACGCTCTTCGACGCGTTCCTGCACCTGTTCACGCCACTGCCTTTCCTCATCATGCTCGGCGGCGTGTTGCTCGGGATCGCGGTGGGCGTGATGCCGGGCATCACCGCCGGCATGCTGCTCGCCCTCGCGCTGCCCTTCACCTACGGCATGAAGAGCGTCGAGGCGATCATCCTTCTGATGTCGATGTTCGTCGGCGGCGTCTCCGGCGGGCTCGTCACCGCGACGCTGATGCGCATCCCGGGCGAGCCCAACGCGATCATGACGACGCTCGACGGCTATCCGCTCGCGCGACGCGGCTTTCCCGGCCGCGCGCTCGGCCTCGGCAACGCCGCCTCGATCGTGGGCGGCGGCCTGTCCTGGGTCGCGCTGGTGCTGCTCACCGCGCCGCTGGCGCAGGCGGCGATCCTGTTCGGTCCCTGGGAGAATTTCACCCTCGTGCTCGCGGCGCTGGCGCTGATCACCTCGCTCAGCCGCGGCTCGTTCCTCAAGGGCATGATCGCGGCGCTGCTCGGCGTGCTGCTCGCGATGCCCGGTGTCGACGAGACCTCGGGCCGGGTCCGTCTGACTTTCGAGATCGACGCGCTCACCAACGGCTTCCAGCTGCTGCCCGTCGTGGTCGGCATGTTCGCGCTGTCGCAGATCATCGCCGACACGCTGCATATCGGCCAGGGCACCGATCATGTCCGCGCGAACATGCGCGGCATCCTTATCTCGCTGCGCGACTACGTCACGCATGGCTGGAACATGCTGCGCTCGTCGCTGATCGGGATCTGGATCGGCATCCTGCCCGGCGTCGGCGCCACCGTCGCCTCGATCGTCGCCTATTCGACGGCCAAGAGCGTCTCGAAGACGCCCGAGGCGTTCGGCACCGGCAGCGAGGAGGCGATCGTGGCGGCCGAGAGCGCCAACAACGCGACCACCGGCGGCACGCTCATTCCGCTGCTGGCGCTCGGCATCCCCGGCGGGTTGTCCGATGCGATCCTGCTCGCGGCCCTGATCATTCATAATTTGAAGCCGGGGCCGCTGCTCTTCGCCACCAACCCCGAGATCGTCAACGCGATCATGGCGACGCATCTGGTCGCGCATGTGCTGATGTTCGCGCTCATGACCGTGGGCTGCGTCCTGTTCGCGCGCCTGATGCTGGTCCCGCGCGCCTTCCTGTTTCCCCTCGTCATCGTGTTCTGCGTGGTCGGCGCCTATGCGCCCGATGGCCAGATGTCGGATGTCTGGATCATGTTGATCTTCGGCGTGGTCGGTCTGGCGATGGAGTACGCGCGCTTTCCGCTCGCGCCGCTCGTCGTGGGCTTCGTGCTCGGCCCGCTCGCCGAGGCGAAGCTGCGCACCGCGCTGATGAGTTCGGCCGGATCGCTGGCGCCGCTCTTCAACCGGCCGATCGCCGGCTTCCTGCTCGCGGTGGCGCTGGCGACCTGCCTGTGGCCGCTCTATCGCGACTGGCGCGCGCGCCGCGGCCCAGGATGACGACGCGCCGACGGGTCATGCCACGGCTCGGCGGCGCTGCATAAGCTGGTAGGCGAAGATGCCGCCGGCGAGCCCGAGGCCGACGACATCCGTGAGCCAGCCCGGCTTGATCAAGCACAGCGCCGCCCCGACGAGCGCCGCTCTTTCCCACCAGGCGCAATCGCGCAGCAGATAGCCGTGGAGGCCGGCGGCGAGCAGGACGCAGCCGGCGGTTCCGGTCATCGTCGCCAGGATGATCGAGGACCAGTCGCCGATCATCAGCATCGCGGGTTCGTAGACGAACATGAACGGCACGATGAAGCCCGCCGCGCCGATCTTCATCGCCGCCCAGCCCGACTCCCAAAGATCGGCCTTGGCGAGCGAGGCGGCGGCGAAGACGGCGAGCGCGACCGGCGGCGTGATCGCCGAGAGGATCGCGAAGTAGAAGGCGAACATATGCGCGGCCGGCTCGATCGCGCCGAGCTTGATCAGCGCCGGCACCAGCAGCGACACCATGATGATGTAGGCCGGCGTCGTCGGCATCCCCATGCCGAGCACGATCCCGGCCATCGCGGTGACGATCAGCGCGATGAACAGGCTGCTCTGCGCGATGTTGAGCACGAGCTGGGTGAAGGTGATGCCGAGCCCGGTCAGCGCCACGATGCCGATGATGATGCCGGCGCAGGCGCAGGCCATCGCCACCGACAAGGCGCCCTTCGCGCCCTCGACCAGCGCTTCCCAGACCATGATCCAGCGCAGCGGCGCGCGCGTGTTGCTTCGGAGCATCGCGACCGGAAAACAGGCGAGCGCGCCGACCAGCGCCGCGAGCGGCGACGACCAGCCGGTGAACATCATCACCAGGATGACGGCGACGGGGATGAAGAGATGGCCGCGTTCGCGCAGCACTTCGCCGAGGCGCGGGCACTCCTCGCGCGGGATGCCGAGCAGGCCCTTGCGCTTGGCCTCGAAATGCACGGCCCCGAAACAGGCGACGTAATAGAGCAGCGACGGGATCAGCGCCCAGACGGTGATCTGGAAATAGCTGGTCCTCAGGAACTCGGCCATCACGAAGGCCGCCGCGCCCATCACCGGCGGCATGATCTGGCCACCGGTCGAGGCGACCGCCTCGACGCCGGCGGCGAAGGCCGGACGGAAGCCGGTGCGTTTCATCAGCGGGATCGTGATCGGCCCGTCGACCATCACGTTGGCGACGGCCGAGCCCGAGATGGTGCCGAACAGCGACGAACTCACGACCGCGACCTTGCCGGGTCCGCCCGCCTGCCGCCCGGTCAGCGACAGCGCGAAATCCATGAACAGCTGGCCCGTGCCGGTGCGCTCCATGAAGCTGCCGAAGATCACGAACACCATCACGTAGCCGGCCGAGACCTGCAGCGTCGAACCGAAGATTCCCTCGGTGGTCAGATAGAGCTGATCGAGCGTGGTGCGCCAGTCGATCTTCGCAAACAGCAGCGCATAGGCGAGGAAGACGATCGCCGTCAGCGGCAAGGCCCAGCCGAGAACGCGGCGCGTCCCCTCGATGACGATGGCGATTCCGATGATCGCGACCACGAGATCGGTCGGCGTCGGATCGTCGACATAGGGCATGCGGTCGGTGAGATAGGCGTCGAACACGATCGGATAGGCGATGACCGTGATCGCCACGCCGAGCAGGGCGAGATCGACCAGGCCGGGATTGCCCTGACCGCGCGCGGCGCGCAGCGGATAGATGAGGAAGACGAGCACGATCGCGAACAGCAGATGCCCGGCGCGATAGATGATCGCGCTCGGCGGGCCGGTCCAGATCCACGGGAAATTCGCGCGCGGATCGTAGCCGGTGCCTTGCGCGAAATACTCGACCGCCGGGCCGCCGCCGATCAGCCAGAGGTGATAGACCGACATCGCCACGCCGATCACGCTGACGGCCCACGTCACCCAGCCGCGATAGCTGGCGGTCTGGCCGGGTTCGATCTCGCTCACGTGCGCGCAGCGCGCAGGCGCTTCAGGAGCCGATCTTGATCCCCTGCTCGGCGTAGAATCTCGCGGCGCCGGGATGGAACGGCACGCCGATATCGACCGACATTTCCTTGGGGCCGACGCCGTCCATCGCCTTGTTGACCAGGACGAGGTCGCGGAAATTGGCGTGGATCGCCTTCATCATCTCGTAGACGCGCTGCTCGGGCAGCTTGCACGCGACGATCAGATGCGCGGCATACCCGATCTTCGTCACCGGCGCCGTCTGCTTGGGATAGGTGTTGGCCGGCAGCTCGATGCCGTAATAGCCGGCGTTCAGCTTGCGCATCGGCTCGATCGAATCCTTGAGGTCGAGCAGCTTGGCGTCGCGCGACGTGGCGAGGTCCATGATCGAGGAAGCCGGGATCGTCGTTCCCAGCGTGAAGATCTGCGCCTGGCCATCCTTCAGGAGCGACGCCGCATCGGTGTAGGACGGCAGGAAATTCGTGCGCATGTCCTCGTATTTGAGGCCATGGACTTCGAGCAGCTGACGCGTGATCACCTCGGCGGTGTTGCCGCGCGTCTGCACGGCCAGGCCACGGCCGCGGAAATCCTTGATCGAGTTGATGCCGGAATCGGCGTTCACCACGACCTGGAAATATTGCGGATAGAGCGTGGCCATCTGGCAGACATTGGTCGTCTTGCGCGGGAAGGGCTGCGCGCCGTTGACCCCGTCGACGGTCGAGATCGAATTGCCGAAGCCGATCTCGGCCTTGCCCTCGTCGATGCCGCGGACATTGGCGATGCCGGCGCCGGGCAGCGTCTGCACCGAGATGCCGGCGACGTTCTTCTCCCAGATGTTCTTGAGCGAACCACCCAGCGGCACCCACACCCCGCCCTGCGGCCCGGTCATCAACCGCAACGTCTCCTGCGCGGCGACCGGCGGCGGCACCAGTGCGAGCGCCGTGAATCCAATGACCAGAAACCTGTGCTTCATTGCCTTCCTCCCGGAGATCTCGGCGAGACGATACCGACACACCGGCGATCTGTCGCGTCTTCAGCGCCGCCGGCGCGTCCGCTTCGGCACTAGCTTGCGCAGCCGCGCCGTCGTCGCTTCGCGATCGAGGCGCGACGCCGCGACGTCGAGGACGAGGGATTCCCAATCGGGGCCGTCAGCTGACGGCGCGAAGCCGTTGAGACGCAAGAACACGATGCAGCTGGCGAGCGCCACGCGCTTTTTGCCATCCACGAAGGGATGGTTGCGGCACAGGTAGAACAGATACGCGGCAGCGATCTCGATCTCGTCGGCGAAGACCGACTCGCCGCCATGGGTGGCCTGTGGCGCCGCGATCGCGGATTCGAGCAACGCGACATCGCGCAGTCCGGCGCTGCCGCCGTGAGCGGCGAGTACCGCCGCGTGAATCTCGAGAACCTGCTCCTGCGTGAGGAAGATCAGATCATCCAAGAATCACGCCAGCTTCTTCAACGTGCGGCCGTAATCACGCACGACGCCGTCGAGGGTCGCGCTGAACTCCCCCGGCGTCACCCGTGGCCGCATAGGAACCACGGTGAGCGCCCCGCCCTCATGCACCGTCACGTTGACCTCGTCGCCGATCTTGAGGCGCGCGAGATCCATGATGGCCGCATCGAGGATGAGGCCCTGCGAATTGCCGATCTTGGTGATGGATTTGATCATGGCTGTGGAACTATGTTTTACGGCCGCGGTCGTCAATGGATCTCCGGCTCGGGGATGCGGGCATTGCCTTCGAGGAAGTCGAAATCGCAGCCCTTGTCGGCCTGGGTCACGTGCTTGGCGAACATCTGGCCGTAGCCGCGCGGGTAGATGACATCCTTCCGCTTCCAGGCGGCGCGGCGCCGCGCGAGTTCGGCTTCCGGCACCTTCAGGGTCAGCGTGCGCTTGGGCATGTCCATCGCGATGATGTCGCCGGTGCGCACCAGCGCCAGCGGCCCGCCGATCGCCGACTCAGGCGCGACATGCAGCACGCAGGCGCCGTAGCTCGTGCCCGACATGCGACCGTCCGAGATGCGCAGCATGTCGCGCACGCCCTGCTCGAGCAGCTTCTTGGGAATCGGCAGCATGCCCCATTCCGGGAACCCCGGGCCACCAAGCGGTCCGGCGCTCTTGAGCACCAGCACCGAATCCTTGGTCACCTCGAGCAGCGGATCGTCGAGCCGCGCCGCCATGTCGTTGTAATCCTCGAACACCACCGCCGGGCCTTCATGCACCAGCAGGCGCTTCTCGGCGGCCGCATGCTTGATCACCGCGCCGTCGGGACAGAGATTGCCGCGCAGCACGGCCAGTCCGCCTTCGGGCGCCAGCGGCTTGTCGCGCGGCAGGATCACGTCGTCGTTGTGCACGGTCGCGCCCTTGATCTCCTCGCCCAGCGTATTGCCGCTGACCGTGCGGCAATCGAGATGCAGAAGATCGGAGATCCGCGCCATCATCGCCGGCAGGCCGCCGGCATAGAAGAAATCCTCCATCAGATACTTGCCCGAGGGCCGCAGATTGGCGATCAGCGGCGTGCGCCGGGAGATCTGATCGAAGCGGTCGAGATCGAGTTTGACGCCGACGCGGCCGGCCATGGCGACGAGATGCACGATCGCGTTGGTCGAGCCGGCGAGCGCCATCGTCACGGTCACCGCGTTCTCGATCGCTTTCGCCGTCATCACGTCGCTCGCCTTCTGGTCCTCCCAGACCATCTCCACGATGCGCCGTCCCGACGCGCTCGCCATGCGGGAATGCGCGGAATCGGCCGCGGGGATCGCCGAAGCGCCGGTCAGACTCATGCCCAGCGCCTCGACCGCCGACATCATCGTCGCCGCCGTGCCCATCGTCATGCAGGTGCCGAAGGACCGCGCGATGCCGTCCTCCATCTGGCCCCAGGCCTTGTCATCGATATTGCCGACCTTCTTCTCGGCCCAGTATTTCCAGACATCCGAGCCCGAGCCGAGAGTCTTGCCCTGCCAATGGCCGCGCAGCATCGGCCCGGCCGGCACGAAGATCGTCGGCAGGTTCATCGACGCCGCGCCCATGATCATCGCGGGCGTGGTCTTGTCGCAGCCGCCGAGCAGCACGCAGCCATCGATCGGGTTCGAGCGCAGCAGCTCCTCGACCTCCATCGCCAGCAGGTTGCGGTAGAGCATCGTGGTCGGCTTCATCATCGGCTCGCCGAGCGACATCGCCGGCATCTCGACCGGGAACCCGCCGGCCTGCCAGACCCCGCGCTTGACCTCCTCCGCGCGCAGCCGAAAATGCGCATGGCAGGGATTCATGTCGCTCCAGGTATTGACGATCGCGATCACCGGCTTGCCCGCATAATCCTCGGCGGCGAAGCCGCTCTGCTTGGTGCGCGAACGATGGCCGAAGGAGCGCAGATCGTTCACGCCGTACCAACGGTGGCTGCGCAGCTCTTCGGACTTCTTGCGGGACATCGGCGTTTCCTCGTTCACGAATTTCGGACGCGGATGCTCGGTCCGGGCACGCGCATCTGTCAACGCTGGCTTGTCATCCGCTCGGTAGATTCAGCTCGGCACGCGTCGGCGGGCGAAACCCACGACTCTCGAGATGCGCGAGGAACTCCGGCGGCAGCGCCAGCTTGTAGCGCGACACGTAATAGGCGAGCGGCATCGGCCACTCGTACACGCCATCGGTCTTGATGCTGAGCGTCATCACGGCCGACGCGTTCGGATCGAACACATCGCGCACGATCCCGGGCGCGGCCGCGAGCATCGGCGCGACACGCAGATAGCGCGCCACCGCCTCGACATCGTACTCGGCCACTTCACGCACGCAATCCTTCAGGCTCGGCGCCCCACCAGGCGCCGTGAAACCGAACTCGCTGAAGAAGCCGATGCGCTTGAGCTTCGGCGCCATGTGCCACCTCCCCGACCCGACGCAGGGCTGGGTCCCCGACTCTGCCGGCTGCATCCGCGGTCGCGATCATGCTACTCGTTCGGCCTGTTCAAACGGAGGGCTTCCATGGATACGCGCAAACTCGGCCGCAGCGGCCTTCACGTCTCGCCGCTCTGTCTCGGCACAATGATGTTCGGCGCCGCGACCGACGAAAAAATCTCAGGCAGCATCATCGCCGCGGCCCGCGATGCGGGCTGCAATTTCGTCGACACGGCGGACGTCTACAACGACGGCAAGTCCGAGGAGATCGTCGGCCGCGCCATCGCCAAGGATCGCGACCACTGGATCCTGGCGACCAAGGTCGCCAATCCGATGAGCTTCGACAAGGATCCCAATCGCCGCGGCCTCAGCCGCAAATGGATCCTCGAAGCCTGCAACGCGTCGCTGAAGCGTCTCGGCACCGACCACATCGACCTCTACTACATGCACAAGGAAGACCACGGCACGCCGCTCGAGGAAAGCGTGCGCGCCATGGGCGATCTGCAGCGCGCCGGCAAGATCCGCTATTTCGCGGTCTCCAATCATCGCAGCTGGCGCGTGGCGGAGATCTGCAATCTCGCCGACCAGCTCGGCATCGATCGTCCGGCCGCCAGTCAGCCCTACTACAACGCCTTCAACCGCATGCCCGAGGTCGAGCATCTCCCGGCCTGTCACTTCTACGGCCTCGGCGCGGTCCCCTATTCGCCGCTCGCACGCGGCGTGCTCTCCGGCAAATACGCGCCAAATGTCGCGCCGCCCGCCGACACGCGCGCCGGACGCAAGGACGCACGCATGATGCAGAGCGAGTGGCGCCACGAATCGCTGGAACTAGCGCAGAAGGTCAAGGCGCATGCGGAGCGCAAAGGCACCACACCCGTCGCGTTCGCGATCGCCTGGGTGATCAACAACAAGCACGTGACCAGCGCCATCGCCGGTCCGCGCACGCTCGAGCATTGGAAGAGCTACCTCCCGGCGCTCAGCTACAATTTCGTTGCCGAGGACTAGGCGCGGATCGACTCGCTGGTCGTCACCGGCCATCCCTCGACGCCGGGGTACAACGACCCTGCCTATCCGATCGAGGGCCGGGTCGCGCGCGGCGGCTGATGCGGCGGGTGGCGCCGCGCGGGATGACGCGGCGCCACCGCCGGCGGCGGCTCAGCCCTTCTGCAGCGGCCTGGGCCAGACATCGGGATTGACCAGGAAAGCCGGTCGCTGCCCGGCGAGCACGGCCACGGTATTCTCGACCGCGCCTTTCCACATCGCCGCCTTGGACCATTCGGTCGCGCCGCCGACATGCGGCAACGCCAACAGATTATCCAGCGTCAGCAGCTTGTGGCGCGGATCGACGGGCTCGACCTCGAAGACATCGATGCCGGCCGACAGCAGATGCCCGCTCTGCAACGCGTCGTAGAGCGCATCCTCGTCGACCAGCGAACCGCGCGCGGCATTCACGAACACCGCGCCCTTCTTCATCGTCGCGAACGCTTTCGCGTTCATCATGCGCCGGTTCTCGGGCGCACTCGGCACATGCAGCGACAGGACGTCGGCGATGCGCAGCACCGCCTCGGCGCTGTCGAGCAAGGTCACGCCCAGCGCCTGCGCATCGGCCGGCTTCGCGAGCGGATCGAAGGCCGCGACGTTCATGCCGATCGCCCGGGCGATCTGCGCGACCCGTCGACCGATACGGCCGAAGCCGATGAGACCGAGCTGACGATCACGCAGCTGCATGCCGTCGAGACGCGCGAAGAACTCCGCCCCCTGTTCCGGCTTGCGCGTGCGCATCAGCCCGTTGGCACGGGTGACGAGACGCGCCGCGGCGATCATCAGCATAATCGCGAGTTCGGCCGTCGCGGCCGTCGGCCCGTCGGGCGTGTTGCAGACCGCGACGCCGTGGGCCGTCGCATCGGGAACCACCACGTTGTCGAAGCCGATGCCGACGCGCGACACCACGCGCAAGGCTGGCATCTGGGCGAACAGCTTCGCGTCGAACGGCGTCGTGGCGTTGGCGATCACCGCATCGACCCGCGCGAGCGCACCCGGCGGCAACTCGGTGGGCAGCGTGAACGGGCCGATGATCTCGGCCTTGCCCACCAGCAGCGGCATCAGATCGGGCGGAATCGGACGATTGGTCCACAGCACAGGCATCAGGCGGGGCTCTCCTCATGGATTTGGACCGCAAACCTAACGCTCGGCGCCATCGCGTTGCCAGAAACCCGTGTGCGCGCCAGCCCCGTCGTCGGCGCACCGCGTCCGAACGCTTGGCGATCCTGACATGTCAGCGCTATGCTCGGCGCAATGTCGCCCTTGCCATCCCCGCTCCACCCGCATCTGGTGGTCCCCGCTCTCCTGGGCGAACGCGCCTATGCGGCGATCCGACGGGAGATCCTGACCGCGCGTCTGCGCCCGGGCGCCAGCGTGTCGGAAGCATCGCTCGCCGCGCAGCATGGCCTCGGCAAAGCCCCGATCCGTGCGGCGCTCGCCCGGCTGTCGCAGGCCGGGCTGGTGCGGGCGGAACCGCGCCGCGGCTATGTGGTGACACCGCTGACCCTGCATGACGTGCAGGACGTGTTCGAACTGCGCCTAATCCTGGAGCCGGCCGCCGCCAAGCTCGCAGCCGGAAAGGCCGATATCGCCGCGCTCGAAGCGCTCGACGCGGTCTGCGCCGCCAGCTACCGGCCCGAGGATCCCGACAGCGCCCTCGCCTTCCTCGAAGCGAACTGCGCCTTCCATGTCTCCGTCGCCGCGCTCTCCGGCAATCGCTGGCTGACCGCGCAGATCGAGCGGTTGCTCGACGAGATGACGCGCATGCTGCTGCTCGGCCTTGGTGGCCGCGACCGTACCGGCGAGATGGCGCACGAGCATCGCGCACTGATCGACGCGCTGGCGGCGCGCGACGGAACGCGGGCGGAGACGATCGTTCGTGAACAGATCGAGGCCGCGCGCGACATGGTGCTCAAGATGCTGCTGCAGCGGCGCATCGGTTTGGAGGTCGCCTGATGGACACCGATCCGAGCGCGCCATGCCGGGCGCGGCGCCCCATCGACGCTTTCGTGGCGATGCTCGATCCGATCATGTCCGTGACGGCCGCCGAGCGCGCATGCGCCGTGGCGACGACTCTCGGGCCGTGGCTCGGGCGGGGCGATCTCCTCGATGGCTGCGACTGCACGCCGTGCCCGGAGACCTATGCGCGCCGCGTGATCCACGCCGACCCCACGGGCCGCTTCAGCGTCCTGGCGCTGATCTGGTGCCCGGGGCAGGCCTCCCCGATCCACGCGCATCGGACGTGGTGCGCGCTCGGCGTCCATTCCGGGACGCTCAGCGAAAGCTTCTACCAGGCGGCGTCCTGCGACTCGCGCGCGCAGCTGCAGACCACGCTGGCGCGCCACCAGGGAACGAACTCGCATGGCGGCGCGGATCCGTCGCTCATCCACCAGATCGCCAACCGCGGCGATCGGCCCGCGGTCTCCATCCACGTCTACGGCGTCGGCCTCGATGCCATCGCCTGTGGCGTGAACCGGGTCTACGCTTGAACGGTCGCTGAACGCGATGCTGCTCACGTCAGCCGAAACCATGACACTGGAGGGCGGGCATGGCCCGGCCGCGCAGCGCGCCATGCGCATCGTCGTCGAATCCGCCCGTCTCATGGGCGCGACGTCGCTGGTGCCAATCGTGTCGGCCCATGTCGATGGCTGTCTCTACCATGGCCGCGGCGGCGTGTTGTTCGCCGAACGCCTGGCCGCCGAGCGCGGTCATGTCGCGGTCCCGACCACGCTCAATGTCGGCGCGCTCGATCTTCTCCATCACGGCGTCGTTCGATTGGCGCCGGCGGCCCGCGCCATGGCCGAGCGTATGCGACACGCGTACGAAGCCCTCGGCTGCGCGCCGAGCTGGACCTGCGCGCCCTACCAGGCGGGACATCGTCCCAGCCTCGGCCAGCACATCGCCTGGGGCGAGTCGAATGCGATCGTGTTCGCCAACTCCGTTCTCGGCGCGCGCACGGCGCG
>JANNTF010000098.1:0-5661 GCA_031403455.1 Alphaproteobacteria bacterium
CCTGCCGCAAAACCCAGGCAGGGCGGTCGGATCTGATACCATCAGCTTGATCACTGTAAGAGTATGCCGGACTGACATGCCCCGTTTCTTCGGACCACGGCTAGCTTGAGACTGGCATCTCTGTAGCTGGCTTCGGACGCCCCTTGCGGGACGGTGGTGCAACGGGCCGGGGCGCGGCGGCGCTGGATCGTTTTTCCGCTGATATGCGGATTGGTCTGGTAGACCGTGGTGACATCGGCGTTGTCGACCATCTAACAAATTCTCTCCAGGGCAGATTTCGGCCGCCCGCAACAGTCCGTTACCGGCGGCCAAATCATCGCCTCAGCGTCGCGTCCTTCTCAAGCGGATAGATCGGCACGCGCCGCAGCTTGTAGGTGAACGTCGTCAGGTCCGCCGTCGTCACGCCCGGTGTGGCGCACCAGATCAGCTCCTTCGCGATCGGCTCCATCGCCGGCCTGGGCGAATGCACACCCTTGGCGATGATGATCTTGATCTCCGTCGGTTCGATGCCGAGCGTGCGGAACTGTTGCAGGCTCGAGGTGCCGCCGGGGCGGGTGATCAGGACGAGGGTGTAGCCATCATCCGTCTTCACTGCGGCGCTCGGGCCGTCGTCGTAGAAGCGGAAGCCGCCGTGGGTGGGGCCGGTTTCTTCGTACTTGCCGTCGGAGAGCGCGGTCACGACACCCTTGATCGGGAACGGCTTGCCGTGGCGGTCGTCGGTCTTGCCGCCGACGGACATCTCTACCCGGCCGCCGACGCCGACGCGTTGGCATTCGCGCACGGCATCGGGATCGCACAGCGCCTGGAGCAGGTCGCTCACACCCATCCGCCGCGCGGCATGCAGGATCAGCGTGGAGTCCGCCGGACTGCCGCCGCCGACATTGTCGCCGACGTCGAAGATCGCCACCGGCCGCGCGTTGACCTGGCGCGCGCGCTCCAGCGCCGCCTCGATCTTCATGCCGCCGGTGTTCAGCGCCTCGCGCATCGACCACGCGGCGTCCTCCAGCTTCGCGGCGACGTCGTCGGCGAGGCCCGGATCGCCGTCGGTGACGCAGATGAAGCTCATCCCCATCTCGGCGACGTCGGCATAGGGATAGCCCTCGACCACACTGACCGAGAGCACACCCGGCCGCGTGCGCTGCGCGTCGGCGATGCGCAGCAGATCCGACATCGGCTTGTCGCTGGTGCCCTGGTTCAGGATGTTGACCAGCAGCGGCGGCATGCGGATCGCCGTGCGCGGGCGGATTAGCCCACGGACCTGGCGGATGATCAGCCGCGCGCAGTGGATCGCCTGCAGCCTTGCGTCGATATGCGGGTTGGTCTGGTAGACGGTCGTGACGTCGGCGTTGTCGACCATCTGGCGCGAGACATTGCCGTGCATGTCGAGCGCGAGTCCGATCGGCACTTTGGGGCCAACGAGTTCGCGCACGCGGCGCACATATTCGCCGTCGGCGTCGGGGTAGGGATCGGAGACCGCGGCGCCGTGCTGCGGCAAGAGCACGGCGTCCCACGGGCCGTTGTCGCGGATCGCTGTCAGGCAGCGCGCCATGATGTGCTCGATCGCCTCGGCGGTCATGGCGCCCATCGGCGTGAGGCGGGTGAAGACGAGCGGCACGAGCTCGACGTCCCCAGCCTCGGCGCAGGCGGCGAAGAAGCCGGCGAGCGTCGCCTGCGAGGTCGCGTATTCCTTGCGGATCGCCTCGCCTTCGAGGATCCCCGAGCGCTGCCATTTGTCGAGGCTCGCAGGGACTGACGAGAAGGTGTTGGACTCATGCTGGAAGCCAGCGGTGGCGATACGGATCATCGGCAAAATCCCCCAGAGATTTCGTCGCCAGCTTGCCGCATCTCCCTGCCTGCGTCCAAACGCGACGCGTCAGGCGATCCGCATGGCGGAATGCGCGTTGCCTCGCCGTGCCGCGCGACGCAATCTATCGGCTCGAGATGATGGAGGAGGCTGAGATGTCGAACAGCGATGGCTTCGAACCGATGGACGTGCTCCAGGCGGCGGACACGCAGGCGCTGGCGCGGCGCGGCCTGCTGCGGTTTGCGCTCGGCGGCGCCGCGCTGGCGGGGATGGCGCCGTTCGCGTCGGCGCAGACCGGTGGCGCGCCCAAGCGCGGCGGGCGCCTCACGATCGGCGCCGATGCCGATCCGATCGGGCTCGACCCGAACACGCTGACGGCGTTCTCGTCCTACGACTTCACCGCGCTGCTCTACACGGGGCTGCTGCGCTGGACGCCGGACATGAAGATCGAGCCCGACCTCGCGACGAGTTTCGAGCAGACCAACGAGACGACTTATGTCTTCAAGTTGCGTAGCGGCGTGAAGTTCCATAACGGCCAGGAATTCGACGCGGAGGACGTGAAGTACAATTTCGAGCGGGTCCTCGACCCGAAGACGGCGAGCCCGAGCGCCTCGCTCTTCGCGGCGATCAAGTCGATCACCGTCGTCGACAAGCTGACGGTGCGCTTCGAGCTCAACGCGCCGAGCGCGCCGTTCCTGAGCTACCTCGCGACCAACCCGACCGGCGTGATCGTGCCGCGCGGCGTGGCCGATCTGAACACGAAGCCCGTCGGTACGGGGCCGTTCATCTTCGAATCCTATCAGCCCAACCAGATCCTCACGCTGAAGGCCAACCCCGACTATTACGAGAAGGGCCAGCCCTATCTGGACTCGGTCGCGTTCCGCTTCTTCAAGGACCAGTCCTCGATCACCTCGGCGCTGCGCTCGAAGGCGATCGACATGACCTGGTTCAAGGACCCGAAGGTCTCGGCGCAGATCGTGCGGACCTCCGCCGATCTCGTCTCGGCGCCGGGCAAGACGACGCGCACCTTCCCGGTATGGATCAACATGAAGGCGCCGCCGCTGAATGATGTTCGCGTGCGCCGCGCGCTGAGCCTCGCCACCGACCGCAAGGCCTGCCTCGAGACCGTGCTCGGCGGCTCGGGCAAGGTCGCCGCGATGATTCCGGAGAGCCATGTCGGCGGCTATGACGGCGTCGGCGAGATGCCGTACTACAAGACGGACGTGGCCGCGGCGAAGAAGCTGCTCGCCGAGGCCGGCCATGCGACCGGCCTCGATCTCGGCGACTACGTCGTGGTCGCAGCCAATCCGCTGGACGTCGCTTGCGCGCAGATTCTGCAGCAGCAATGGGCCGAGGCCGGCATCAAGGTGGCGATCAAGCCGATGGAGACCGCGCCGCTGATCGCGATGTGGCTCAAGGGCGAGTATCCGACCTTGCTGTCGGTCGCGCTGGCCTGGAGCCCGGATCCCGACGCGATCGTCACGCGCATCACCTCGGCGCACGCGCAAGGCAAGGGCATGGGCACGAACGACGCCAAGCTCGATGCGATGATCGTCGAGGCGCGGAGCATTCTCGACACGCCCAAGCGCGCCGCCGCGTACATGGCGATCCAGCGCCATGTCTGCGATCAGGTCTACTGCCTCGACATCTACCAGTACCCGCTGCGCTGGGAGGCGTGGTGGAACTACGCCAAGGGCTACGCGCCGCTGGCCGCGAATATCCGCAGCTACGTGCGCACGGCGTGGGTCGACAAATAGGCGATCGCCAATGGTCAGTCGCCCCTCCTCGAATGAGGAGGGGCAGCTCGCGCGACACGCGCGAGCGGGGTGGTGAGTCGATGAGGCACAGCAGCGACAATCCACCTCGCTTGTGCTGTAGCACCACCCCGCGCCGCTGCGCGGCGCTGCCCCTCCTCATGCGAGGAGGGGCGACAAGGAATGTCCTCAGCGCCACGCCATGATGCGGATGGTCGTGATGCGGCTGCTTCTGACGATCCCGATCCTGCTCGGCGTTTCGATCGTCGCTTTCGGGCTGATGCGCGCGCTGCCGGGCGATTTCGCGCAGGCCTCGGCGGGCACGACGAGCATCACGGCGGAGGGTCTCGATCAGATCCGGCGCAATCTCGGGCTCGATCGGCCGCTGTGGGCGCAATATCTGAGCTGGCTCGGCAACGCGCTGACCGGCGATCTCGGCCGCTCCTTCGCCAGCAAGCGGGCGGTGGCGAGCGAGCTGTTCCCGCGGCTGGCGGTCACGGCCGAGCTCACGCTGATCGCCGGCGCGATGGCGCTGACCATGGGGGCGTGCACCGGCCTCGCCTCGGCGCGCTTGCGCGGACGCACGGACTGGATCGTGCGCGGTTGGAACAGCCTGCTGCTGGCGGTGCCGAATTTCGTGATCGCCACGCTGATCGTGCTGCTGTTCGGACTCTATTTCCCGACCATCGGGATCTTCAACTACGTTTCCTTTACGAGCGATCCGTTCGGCAATCTCACGAGCATGCTGCTGCCGGCGCTGTCGCTGGCGCTGACCGTGTCGGTGACGATCTCAGAGAATACGCGGGCCGCCGTGCTCGAGGTCTCGAGCCAGGACTACGTGATGGTCGCGCGCGCCAAGGGCCTGCACGCGCGAACCATCCTCGGCCACTACCTCGTGCGCAACGCGCTGACGCCCGTCATCACCGTGACCGGCCTGCAGCTCGCGGCCATGCTGGGCGGCAGCATCCTGATCGAGACGATCTTCACCATCCCGGGCATGGGCCAGTACCTGTTCGAATCGGTCACCAATCGCGACTACCCGGCGATCCAGGCGATCGTGCTCGTCGCCGCGACGATCGTGCTGCTGATGAACGTGCTGGTCGACATCGCCTATGCGCGGGTCGATGCGCGGGTGTCGTATGACTGAGGTGCCGCGGCGCCCGCGCAGCCGCGGTCAGATCCTGGTGACGATCGGGCTGGTGATGCTGGCGGCGCTTGTCCTCATCGTCGTGCTCGGTCCGCTGATCGCGCCCTATAACCCATCGAAGACCTCGCCCGATTCTCTGGCGGGACCGAGCGCGAAGCACTGGCTCGGCACGGATTCCATCGGCCGCGACGTGCTGAGCCGGCTGATCGTCGGCGGGCGCGGGACGCTGCTGATCACCTTCGTCGCGGTGGCGCTCGCGCTGGCGGCGGGGCTGGTTCTCGGGTTGCTGTCCGGCTATGTCGGCGGTCGCGTCGATCTGGTGATCATGCGCCTGCTGGACGTGGTGTTCGCCTTCCCGGTCTTCCTGCTGGCGATCGCCGTGGTCGCGGCGCTGGGGCCGACTTTGCGCAACCTGATCCTGACCATCGCGATCGTCTATACGCCCACGCTCGCGCGCGTCGTGCGCGGCCCGGTGCTCAGCGTCAAACGCTGGGACCATGTCGAGGCGGCGCGCAGCGTCGGCGTCGGCGAGTTCGCGATCGCGCTGCGCCATGTGCTGCCGATTGTCGTGTCGCCGATCCTGGTGCAGACCAGCCTGACCCTCGCGAACACGATCTTCACCGTGACCGCGCTGTCCTTCCTCGGCCTCGGGCCGCCGCCGCCCGATCCGAACTGGGGCAGCATGCTCGCCGAGGCGCGGCAGTTCATGGAGCTGGCGCCGCTGACCGTGATCGGGCCGGCGGTCGCGATCGTGTTCGCGTCGCTGACCTTCATCGTGCTGGCCAATGGCTTGCGCGAAATGCTCGACGTGCAGGGCCGCTGATGGGCGAGAAGCTGCTGCAGGTCCACGACCTCACCGCCGCGTTCAACCGTGACGGTGTGCCGTCGCGCGTCGTGAACGGCATCTCGTTCGACATCGCGCCTGGCGAGGCCGTGGGCTTCGTCGGGGAATCGGG
>JANNTF010000099.1:0-10799 GCA_031403455.1 Alphaproteobacteria bacterium
GGCGAGCGATGGCCGAATGAAGCCGGTGGTCGATTCGATCCGGCCGCTCGACGAGTTCCTCGCGAGCTACACCGCCCTGGTGGAGCGCAAGGTCTTCGGCAAGGCTGTCCTGACGGTGTGACGGCGGCGTCGCCACCCCCATCCCAACCTTCCCCCGCACGGGGGGAAGGGGCCGATTACGATCGAACTCGAAATTGCGCCCGGGCACCAACCAACTCCTTCCCCCCTTGCGGGAGAAGGTTGGGATGGGGGGCGGTCGCGCGCTACAGCAGCGATCTCCCGCCATCCACCGACAGCGTCTGGCCGGTCATCATCGCGGAGGCGTCCGAGGCGAGATGCAGGAACGGGCCGACGAGATCGTCGGTGGTGGCCCAGCGGCCGATCGGGATCTGGCTGATCACCTGCGCGCGCCGCGCCGGATCGTTCCAACTCGGGCGCGAGAGATCGGTCAGGATCTGAACCGGCGCGATCGCATTGGCCGTCACGCCCGAGCCGGCCCATTCCAGCGCCATGCCGCGCGTGAGCATCTCCACCGCCGCCTTCGAGACCGCATAGGCGTTGAGGTTCTTGACCGGCGCCCGAGCGTAGACCGAACTCAGATTGATGACGCGGCCCCAGCCACGCGAGATCATGCCGGGCACGAGCGCTTGCGCGGCCGCCGCGCAGGCGACGACGTTGACGTCGAGCAGCCTGCGCAAGGCCGCGAGATCCACATCGAGCACCGCGCCGCGCAACGCGCCGCCAGCGTTGTTGACCAGCACATCGATACCCGCGAAGTCGCGCTCTGCGTTCAGCAACGCTTCCTTGAAGCTGTCGGCGTCCGCGACATCGGCCGCGAAACACGCGACCCGGCCGCCATGGCCGCGCAATTCGGCGGCGAGTGACTCGAGCGGCTCGCGGGCGCGGGCGAACAGCGCCAGATCGGCGCCGGCGTGCGCGCTGGCTTCGGCGAGTGCGCGGCCGATGCCGCGGCTGGCGCCCGTGACGAGAACTCGCTTGCCGGCCAGCCAGCCGCGATAGCGCTGCCAATCGACATCGTAAACCGTGCTCATGAGAGGGCGCGCTCGACAGGGGGCAGGGCGTGGTGCGTCATGTCGGGACTCGCGGCGTGATGAAGCGGGGCGCGCAGACTACAATCTCGTCGGCATTCTTGTAGTCTCCTCCCCATCCCAAGCTCGGAGTACCCAATGGCCCAGTTCCTGATCGTCGCGCGCGATGGCAATGATCCCGATGCGTTGGCGCGGCGGATGGCGGCGCGCCCGGCTCATTTCGACGGCATCAAGGATCTCGTCGCCAAGGGCGCGCTCATCTCCGGCGGCGCGCTGCTTGGCGACGACGGCAAGATGACCGGCTCCTATGTGCTCTGCGAGTTTCCCGGCCGCGTCGAGCTCGATGCCTGGCTCGCCCGCGATCCCTACGTGACGCAGGGCGTGTGGAAGAAGATCGACATCACGCCGATCCGGATCGCCGTGCGCGACGGCAAGATGGCGCCGTGAGCCCGGACATCTGATGCGCATTGGGGAGGGGGTATGAAAGTCGCGGTTCTTGGCGCCGGGATCGCCGGCGTGACCACGGCCTATGCATTGGCCCGTGACGGGCACGACGTGACGGTCATCGATCGCCAGCCGCTCGCGGCCAACGAGACGAGCTTCTCCAACGCCGGCATGGTCGCGCCGGGCCATGCCTATACCTGGGCGAGTCCGCGCGCGCCGAAGATCCTGCTCAGATCCCTGTGGCGCGACGATACGGCACTGCGTTTCAAATTCTTCGCCGACCCGCGTCTCTACATGTGGTCCTTGCGTTTCCTCAGGGAATGCAACGCCGACTCAGCGGCGCGCAACACCGGCAACAAGCTGCGGCTATGCCTCTATTCGCAGGCGCAGCTGCAGGAGACCGTCGCCGCGACGGGTATCGCGTACGACCGCGTGACCGGCGGCGCGGTCTATCTCTATCGCGATCCCGCGCTGTTCGAAGCGGGGGTGCGCAACACCAAGGTGCTGACCGATCTCGGCCTCGAGCTCGAAGCGGTGGACCCGCAGCGGGCGGCGGCGATCGAGCCGGCGTTGGAGCCGGTGAAGGACCAGCTCGCCGGCGCGATCTACAGCCCAAGCGACGAGTCCGGAGATTGCCACCGCTTCGCCAACGAGCTCGCGAAGTTCAGCGCTGGGCTCGGCGTGACGTTCAAGTGGAGCACGACGATCCGGCACATCGAGTCGCGTGGCGATCGCATCGAGAAGATCGTCACCGACAAGGGCGACATCCACGCCGACGCTTTCGTGCTCGCGCTCGGCAGCTACGCGCCCATCGAAGCGCGCAAGATCGGCGTGAATCTGCCGATCTATCCGGTGAAGGGCTACGCGCTCACGCTGAAGCTCGGCGGTCGCAATGGCGCGCCGCTGCTCTCGGGCGTCGACGAGCAGAATCTCATGGGCTGGTCCCGCCTGGGCGATCGCCTGCGTCTGACGGCGACGGCCGAGTTCGCCGGCTACGACACCACTCACAAGCCCGGCGACTTCGCGCAAATGCTGAAAGTCGCGCGCGGATTATT
The DNA here is from genome assembly GCA_031403455.1 of Alphaproteobacteria bacterium. GTDB lineage: Bacteria > Pseudomonadota > Alphaproteobacteria > CACIAM-22H2 > CACIAM-22H2 > CAIOSQ01. The sequence continues at coordinate 2,549 of JANNTF010000099.1, forward strand.
TCCCGGCGCCGCGGATTATGACCATCCCTCCTGCTGGGCAGGCTTGCGTCCGATGACACCCAAGGGCACGCCGATTCTCGGCCAGGCCAAGCATCGAAATCTCTGGTTCAATACCGGCCTTGGCCATATGGGCTGGACGATGAGCCATGGTGCCGCGCGCGTCACCGCCGACCTGATCGCCGGCCGCAAGCCTGGCGTGGATCTCAAGGGGATGACGCTCGCCGATGCATGAGGTCGACTACATCGTCGTCGGCGCGGGCTCCGCGGGCTGCGTGCTGGCGAATCGGCTGTCGGCCGATCCCTCGCATCGCGTGCTGCTGCTGGAAGCTGGCGGACCGGCGAAGGGGTTCTGGCTGCGTCTGCCGGTGGGCTATTTCCGGTCGATCTACGATCCGCGCTATTCACGTCAGTTCGACACCGAGCCGAGCATGGGCACGGCGGGACGCAACATTGTCTGGCCGCGCGGGCGCGTCATCGGCGGGTCGAGCGCGATCAACGGTCTCATCTTCATCCGCGGTCAGCGCGAGGATTTCGACGGCTGGGCGCAGCTCGGCGCCGAGGGTTGGAATGCCGCCGACGTATTGCCCTATTTCCGGCGGTTGGAGCGCTACGACGGCGGCGAGAATCAGTTCCGCGGCGCACATGGCGAGCTCTCGGTGTCGGATCTGCGCAACGATCATCCCTATTGCCGTGCTTGGCTCGAAGCGGCGCGCGCCTGGGGCCTGCCGCGCAACGACGATTTCAATGCCGAGACGACCTATGGAGTCGGCGCCTATCAGCTGTCGATCGGTGGACACTGGCGTTGCAGCGCCGCGCGCGCCTTTCTCGACCCCATTCGCGCGCGCCCGAATCTGAGCGTCGTCACGCGGGCCCTGGTCACGCGGATAGTGTTCGAACGCAACGTCGCGGTTGGCATCGAATGGGTCGATGACGCCGGTTCGCGGCACGTGGTGCGCGCCGAGCGCGAGGTGATCCTCGCCGCGGGGTCGCTCCAGTCACCTCAGCTGCTGCAACTCTCCGGTGTCGGGCCGGCTGACCTGCTGCGCCAGCACGGCATCGCCGTCGTCGCCGATGCAGCGGGCGTCGGCGCCAATCTGCAGGACCATTACCAGGCGCGGATGATCCTTCGCCTCAAGGAGCGCAAATCGCTCAACGACGAAGTCCGCAATCCGCTCCGGCTCGCGCAAATGGGCCTGCAATGGCTGCTGCAGGCGCGCGGCCCCCTCACGGTAGGCGCCGGGCAGGTCGGTGGCGCCGCGTGCACCAAATTCGCGACCGGTGGTCGACCCGACGTGCAGCTCAACGTCATGCCGCTGTCGGTCGACAAGCCTGGCACGCCGCTCCATCGTTATTCCGGCTTCACCGCGTCGGTCTACCAATGCCATCCGCGATCGCGCGGCACGCTGGCGATCACTTCGGCCGATCCGCGCGAGGCGCCACGCATCACGCCGAACTATCTCGCCGAGCCCCACGACCAGAGGACCCTCGTCGAGGGGCTCAAGATGGTGCGCGAGATCCATGCCCAGCCTGGTTTTCGAGAGTTGTGGGCGGCCGAGATGTTGCCGGGGCCGTCGGCGTCGAACGACGCGGGCCTGCTCGACTTCGCGCGCCATCATGGCGGCACGACGTTCCATCCCGTCGGGACATGCCGCATGGGCGTGGACGCGGCGGCTGTCGTCGATCCTGCGCTGCGCGTGCGCGGCGTCGAGCGGCTGCGCGTCATAGATGCCTCGGTGATGCCGACGGTGACCTCGGCCAATACCAACGCGCCGTCCCTGATGATCGGGGAAAAAGGCGCCGCGCACGTGCTCGCGGCCGGCGGCTGAACGCCGCTCAGCCTCGCCGCGCGCGGCGCAGCGCGGCGAGGTTCGCGCCGTAGAAGACGAGCAGGGCGATTGCGCAGCACAGCGCGCCGACCCAACGATCGATGCGGTCCGACTCGAGAGCTGTTCCGATATCCGCGCCGAGCAGCACCAGCGCGATCGCCACGATCCAGGCGACGAGCAGCAACACAGGCCACAGCACCACCCGCTGCACCACCGTCCCGTTGGCCTTGATCGCCAGGAGCAGCGCGTTGCCGGCCGACAGAAGTCCAAACCCGAGCATATAGATCAGCATCAGGACGAACACGGCCTCGCCGCCCTGCGGTCCCGCGCCCGGCTCGAAATGCTGGAAATAATCCACGAACCACAGGATCGGCAGCAGCATCGCGATGTGCGCCATGTGCCAGAGTCGCCACGGCCGTGTCCCGAAGACGAATTCGTAGCTGCGCGACATCAGAGCGTGAACAACTTGCCCCAGCCCGTGACCGGCTCGCGATAGCCGGCGAGGCGCAGCGCATGCCAGGCCATCGCGTGATTGGAGGCGGTGGCGGGTTTGCCGATGGCGGCCTCGAGGCGATCGATGATGCCGGCGGCGCGGAAGCTCGAGCAGCTGATGAAGACGCCGTCGACATGCGGGGAGCGGCCGAGCTCGGTCGCGGCGCGCAGCAACGTCTCGGGTGAGATCGACGCGGCGACGAGATCGTCGGGGTTGTTGAACGAACCCATCGCCGTGACCTCGATGCCGCGCGCTTCGATATGGGCGCGCATCATGTCGTTGATCGCCTGCATGTAGGGCGTGAGCAGCGCGATGCGCTTGAGTCCCAGCGATGTGAGCGCGGTGAGCCCGGCGCGCATCGGCGACGTGACGGGGATGCCGGGACGGTGCCTGTGGATTTCGGCTTCGACGAAATCGTCGCCGAGCACCATCGCGCCCGACGTGCAGCCGAAGGCTATGGAGTCGAGGCGTTCGTCATTGGGCAGGATCAGTCGCGTCGCCGGCGCGATGTCGGCGCCCAGCGCCTTCAACGTCTCGGGCGTGATCTGCGCGTCGTTCCAGATTCGCGCGGCGTAGAAATCGACGCCGGGAATGGCCAGCATCGCGCGCCACTCATGCTCCATCGTGTGGTCGGTCGCCAGCACGATGGCGCCGATGCGCGCGCGCGCACCGGTGCCGCGATCGGTCTCGTAGGGCAGGTTTGTCCTGTTGATCAGCAACGGGCGAAGAGTCGGGCGATCGGCGGTATCCATGAGTCCGATCTCCCTCAACCGCCGAGCGGCTGGTCGCCGATGATTTCACGCATCTGCCGCGTCACCAGCTTGCGGTCGATCTTGCCGGGGCCGTTGAGGGGCAGCTGCGCGACGAAGTGGATTCGGCGCGGATGCGCGTAGGCTGGGCCGTTGGCAAGGCAGAATTTCTTGAGTTCGTCCTCGCTGGCCTGCCGCGCCGTCGCCATCACGACCATCGCCACCGGCACCTCCCCCTTGATCGCGTGCGGGAAGGGCACGACGGATACCTCCGCCACGGCCGGATGCTTGAGCAGGATGTTCTCGACCTCGAGCGGATAGACGTTCTCGCCGCCCGAATTGAACATGTCGTCGACACGTCCGCGGAAATAATAGAAACCCTGAGCGTCGAGGCTGAAGACATCGCCCGTGCGCAGCCAGCCATCGACGAGCCGCTCGCGATTCACGTCCGGCAGCTTGTAGTAGCCCGGCGTGACGCCGGGATTGCGCACCCAGAGTTCGCCGTAGCCCGGGTCCTCCGTGCCATCGGCGGTGACGAGCTTGCACTCGCCTTCGGGCCAGATCACGCCGCAGGAGCCATGCGGTGCGCGGCGTCCATCGCGCGGCGCGCCGATCATGACCGGTCCGCCTTCCGTCAGGCCGTAGCTCTCGCCGACGGGCACGCCGAACGCGGTCTCGACCGCGTCCATCAGCTCCTTCGGCGTCGGCGCGGAGCCGATCTTCAGGCCCTTGAGCGCGGAGAAATCGAGCGACCCGATGAGGTCCTTCTGCTGCAGCAGCAGCGTGAACACGGCCGGCACGCCGCCCGCCGCCGTGCAGCGATACGCCGCCAGCGCCGCGAGGAAACGCCGCGCCTCGAAACCGGGCAGCAGCACGACCGAGCCGCCGGCATGGAGCAGCGGCTTGATGGCGCCGGCCATGGCGTTCTTGTGGAACAGCGGCACGGCCGCCAGCGCGCGGTCATCGATGCCGCTCGGCCAGTATTTCTGCAGCGTTCGGATCCACCAGAGCTGTCCTTCGTGGGTGAGCACGACGCCCTTGGGCCGCCCCGTCGAGCCGGACGTGTAGGGGAGGAAGGACATGTGGTTCGCTGGCAGCGGCGGCGGTTCGAACCTCGCCGGCGTCGCCTGCAGTGCCGTCTCGTAGTCGCGCCAGCCCGCGGATCCCGGCGCGAACGCGAATTTCACGGTCAGCTTCGCGGCGTCGCAGACCTGCACGATCGCCGGGTTGGATGCCGGATCGACGATCGCGGCGACGCTCTCGGAATTCTCCAGGATATAGGCGAGCGTGTCGCCGGCGAGGCGCGTGTTGAGCGGCACGGGGACGATGCCGGCGCGCATCGCGCCATACATCACCTCGACGAACTCGAAGCGGTTGCCGATCGACATCGCGAGGCGGTCGCCGGGCTTCAATCCTGCGGCGGCGAGCATCGCCGCGACGCGGTCGAGCCGGTCTTCGAGCTCGCGGTAGCGCACCTCCCGCGGCATCGCCGGGCTGAGATCGATGAGGGCGATGCGGTCGGGATGCGCGCGCGCCGCGGCGTGGCACCAGTAGCCGAGATTGTCCTGCCGTCGGTCCGTCACGCTCTCATCTCCCTGATGTGCACCCGATCACAGGAAAGCAAACGCCCGCGTCGGCCTCAAGCCCGCTTGCGTCAGCGTTTGGGCGCGCGCGCGATGACGACGGTCGGACCGTCGAGGCCGGAGATCTCGCGAATGAGCTTGTTGCGCACGGCGAAGGAGAAACTGTCGAAATCCTCCGCGACCATCACGAAGGCGCCTGGACCCCCGATCACCTGCTCCCGGTAATGCTGATCGAGCGGTTGCTGGTTGAACGGCCGCCAGCCGCTGGGCGTCGGGCGGTCGTTGATGATCGCGAGCCCGTTGATCGTGATGCCCAATGCAACGGCCTCGTCACGCGCGACGCTCACGGGACGTCCGTTGTTGTTGACGCCATCGCCTGAAATGTCGATCACGCGGCGCGTGCCGCGCAACCCGCCGGTGCCGAACAAGGTTCGGGAAAAGTCGATCGCACCGGAGATCGACGTCCAATTGAACCCGAGCTTGGGCGTCGCGAGAATCGCCTCCGCGAAGGCCGTGGCGCTCGTCTCGCCATCGACCAGCATCCAGGGCACGATCACCTTCTGGTAGTTCGCGCCGGCCCACTCGACCATCGTGACGGCAACACGGCCGTGCGCGCCCGAGCGAATCGCCTGGACGATCGCCTGGTGCATGAAGGCGCCCGCGTAGCCCTGGCGCTGCAGTTCCAATTCCTCGTCATCCATGCTGCGCGAGACGTCGACCGCGAGCACGAGTTCAAGGTCGACCTCGGTCGCCGATGCCGGTCGACCAGCCGCGGCAAACAGCAGGACGGCGAGCACGAGAAGGCGGGTGAGCCGCATCATCGGGATATTCCTCCGGCAGGCTAGGATGGACGCCGCGAGGCTAGCAGGTTTTCCACCACGCCCAACTCCGCAACCCTGATCAATTCACCTGCGCAAGACTCCCTGGATCAGGACAAGGAAGGCCGAGATGCCGAAGCCGATCACCGCTCTCGACTATGGCCGCCGTCTGGAGCGCGTCGCACGCTACATCGCCGAGAATCTCGACGCGCCCCTGACGCTCGAGCGCCTGGCGGAGGTTGCGCATTTCTCCGTCTTCCACTTCCATCGCATCTATCGCGAGGCGACGGGCGAGACGGTGACGGCGACGATTCGCCGCGACCGCCTCAGCCGCGCGTCCAAGGACCTGGTCGCCAGCACGATCTCGCTGGCGAAGATCGCCCGGCGGGCCGGGTACGGCAGCGCGGCGGCCTTCGCGCGCGCATTCGTCGCCGATTACGGCCTGCCGCCCGCCGCCTATCGCCGGCGCGCCCAGCACGGCAGCCCCGCCACTTCGCAAACCCGAGCTCAGGAGAGTTTGATGTACAGCGTCGAGATTCGCGAAATCCCCGCACTCCGCCTTGCGGCGCTGCGCCACACCGGCTCGTACATGGAAATTGGCGGGACCTTCGAGCGGCTCCTCGCACTGGCCGCGCCGCATGGGCTGATGGGTCCGGATTCGCAATGCGTCGGGCGCTACTACGACGACCCGGAATCGGTGGCGCCGACTGCGTTGCGCAGCGATGCCTGCGTGACGCTGCCGGCCGGCGCCGTTCCGCAGGGCGCGCTGCAGCTGATCGAACAACCCGCCTGCCGATGCGCGATCGTGCGCCACCAGGGCCCTTACGTCGAACTCGAGCGCGCCTATCGCTGGTTGTTTCGCACTTGGCTGCCGCAGAGCGGCGAGGAGCCCGACGATCAGCCTTGCTTCGAGCAATACCTCAACGATCCGCGGCAGCTGCCGCCGACCGAGTGGCTCACCGATGTCTGCTTGCCCTTGAAGCGCGGTTGAGATCGATCGGCGTCAGCGCCGCGGCGCGAGGGGCGCGCGACCGATGATCTCAATGATTCCTTCGGCGGCATTCTCCGCTATGGCGCTGGCGATCTCCGACCAGGCGCGCTCCAGTACCCGCGCCGGGATGTCGTTCTGCTGTTTGAGCTGACCCAGTTCCGCGCCATCGGCGCCAAGCACGCGCCATTCGATGTCGAGGGCGACGACGTCCTGGGGCTTGTCACGAAAGCTGATCTTGCCGGCGACCGTGACGGCGCGTCCGCCCGGCGCCTCGGCGATTTCGAGCTTCCCGCGGCGCAAGGCGAAATCGAGCGCTCGCTGCAGCGGCCGTCCAGTGTCGGTCTGCAGCCCGGCGACCTGTCCGATGAACACCGGTGGCGTGCCGAGCGGCGCCGCGATGGCGCCAGGATTGACCTGAGCGGCGATGACTTCGGCGATCCGCCGCAGCACCTGCTGCCGGCGCGGGCTGTCGATGAAGATGTCGCGCTCCTCGACATTGGCCTCGTAATTTCCGTAGTCGCCGCGGCTCGGCTCCGACAGCCACAGCACGAGCACCGCGCCGGCGCCGGGTCTGCGCTCGAGGAAGCTCGACAGGATCGGGCTTGCCTTGTTGCCGGCGCCGGTATGGGCGTTGACGTCGACATCGCGCAGCGCCTTGGCCATCGCTTCGGCGAAGGCTTGCGATTGCTCGTCCGTGTCGACGCCAGCGATCGGCATCACGACGATTCCGGCACGATCGCCGAGCACGAGCAGCGGGTTCTCGATCGATTTGTCTTCGGGCTGGAACGGCCGCGGCAGGTTTCCGCACGCGGCGAGCAGCCACATCAGCGCCAGCGCGACGATTCGGCTAGAGCGTGACACAGGCCACCATCGAGACGAGGACCGCGAGAGCGAAGAACATGAACAGATGCGGCACGGCGCGCTCAGGCCTCCAGCGTGATGGCGGAGAGCAGCCGACCATAATCCAGCTCCCGGCGTTTGCAGGCGCGGCGATAGCTGAAGAAGCGATCTTCCTCGGCGCAGGTGTCGTTCGGCATCACCGAGACATGCGCGACCCCCGCGATCGTCAGGCGCGAGGCGACATAACCCTTGAGATTGAAGAGATGACGATCGGGCAGCGAGGTGGGAAAGAAATACGCGGCGTTGACCGGATCCTGCTCCAGGAACGGCCCGGGAAATTCCGCACCGACCTCATAGGAGTGCTTGCCGATGGCCGGGCCGATGCCGGCGGTCATGCGCTCGGGCGCGGCGCCGAGCCGGCACATCGCCGCGACCGTGGCCTCGACGATGCCGGTGAGTGCACCTTTCCAACCCGCATGGGCGGCGCCGATCACACGTGCGACGGGATCGGCGATCAGCAGGGGCGCGCAATCCGCCGTCAGGATTCCCAGCGTGATGCCGGGCGTCGCCGTCACCATGCCGTCGGCCTGCGGCGAGAACTCGCGTGCCCAGACATGCTCGACCGGGACGACGCGGGCCGAATGGATCTGGTGCAGCGTGATCAGGCTGTCGGGTTTGGCATCGAGCCTGATGGCGCAGCGGGCGCGGTTCTCCGCGACATGCGCCGGATCGTCCTTCGAGCCGAATCCGCAATTGTTGCTCGCATAGATACGCTCGCTGACGCCGCCTGCCCGGGTGAAGAACGCGTGGCGGATGCCTTCCATCGCATTGAGCGGACCTGTTGTGACCCGTGGCATGGCAGGAATATCTCAAGGAGGAGGCGTCGAGGCGGCGCCCGGCGTCGCGTCGAAGCCCGGCGGCGTTCCGTCGAGCTCCGGCTGCGTCAGCGCC
>JANNTF010000100.1:0-2867 GCA_031403455.1 Alphaproteobacteria bacterium
TCGCGCAGACTCTCGCTGAGGCCGCGGCGGATGGGATAGAGGAAATAGGAGATCACCGACCGCGAGCCGACCTTGATCTCGGCGGTGAGAGTCATGCCGGCGATCAGATTGGTCTTGTCCACGAGCCCGCGCAGCACCGCACTGGTCAACTCGATCTGGCTGCGGTGATAGCCGCCCGGGATCGGTGGCGTGTAGGTCGACGTGCCGCCGCCGCCTTCGTTGGCGCCGAAGGATTCCGCGCCGACCGCGCGCAGCCGCCCGGTCAGCATGCCGTGGCGCTGGAACGGATACGCATCGACTTTCAGTGCGACTTCCTGTCCCGGCATGATGTAGCCGACATCGGCTGAATTGATCATCACCTCGGCGATCAGCGCGGCGCTGGTCGGGATCAGTGTCACCAGCGGCTCGGCCTGGTTCAGCACCGATCCGACCGATCGCTTGGCGACGGTCAGCACCACGCCATCCGCCGGCGCGATCAGGGTCACCAGATCTTTCATCATCACGGCTTTGGCCAGAGTCTCGCCGACCACCGATTCCTGGGCGCGCGCCCGCACCAACTCCTCGAGCAATTGCCTCCGCCACTCGTCGATGAAAGCCTGGCGGTCGGCCATCTTGGACTGCATGGAGTGCCACGACGCATTCAGATGGTTGGTCGCATCCTGCAGTTCGCGCTCGGCGCGCATCCGAAAGGTTCTGGCTTCGAGATAGAAGATCTTCGAACCCAGGCGCTTCTCGAACAGATCACCGCGCAGGGTTTCGAGCTCCTTGGCGACGTCGATCTGCTGCAGCAGGGAACCCCGATTGCTCTCGGTTGCGACGGCATCGGCCTTGAGGCGTTGAATGTCCTCATCGAAGGCGTTCAGCCGGGACGCGTATTGAGAGGTCCGCTGCTCGTAGAGCGTGAGCTGAATCAGATTGTCCCCGGTCTCGTTGGTCAGCGTCAGGGGTTTGCCGCTCAGCTCGGCCTCCAGCCGGGCGATCTGCGCCTGAGCCGCTCGCTGCTGCGTCAGCAACGCCGATTTGTCGGCCTGGGTGAGCGTCGGGTCGAGTGTCGCCAGCACATCGCCGCGGCGGACCGTGTCGCCTGGCTTGACCCGCACGTCGCGGATGATCGAGAGCTGCATCGGCTGCACCACGATCGTCGGCGCATCGGGGCTCAGTCGCCCGGATCCGGTGACGATGATGTCGACGCTCACCAGCGACGAGATCACGATCAGGCCGACGAACATGAAGGCGATCATGAAATGCGTGTTGCGCACGCCGCGCGGCGGGCGTTCGGCGAGGATGTCCTCGAGATCCGGGACATACCGGCTCGACGTGTCCTTCATCCAGTCCCGGCCGACATCTGCTTGCGACGGCCAGAAGCGGAGCAGGCGACCCATCCGGCCCCGCTTCTTCATTGATAGCTCTTGGTCTGCTGATTCCAGAGATGCTTGTAGGCTTCACATTCCGTCATGAGCTCGGCATGCGGCGCGAAATTCAGGACCTTTCCGTGTTCGAGCACCAGGATCGAATCCGACTGCGCCAGCGACGTCAGGCGATGGGAGACGATGATCAGCGTACGGCCGCGCGCGATCTCCTTGAGATTGGCCTGGATGATCGCCTCGCTCTCGGGGTCCAGCGCGCTCGTCGCCTCGTCGAAGATCAGCAGCTTCGGCTTGACCATCAGCGCGCGGGCGATGGCGATGCGCTGACGCTGCCCGCCGGAGAAATTCGCGCCATTCTCCTCGACGGGCGTCTCGAAGGATTGCGGCAGGCGATCGATGAACTCGGTGGCGCCGGCCATTCGGGCGGCCTCGATGACCTCCGCAAGCGACGCGTCCGGCTTGGCGGCGGCGATGTTCTCCTTGATCGTGCCGCGAAACAGGAAATTCTCCTGGAGGACGACGCCGATGCTGCGTCGCAGATGCGGCAGATCGATGTGCCGGATGTCCACCCCGTCGAGGCGCAATGCGCCTTCCTGCGCGGTCTGGATGCCCTGGATGAGCCGGGTCACCGTCGTCTTCCCGGAACCGGACCGGCCGACCACGCCGATCACCTGGCCCTGCTGCACGGAGAACGACACGCGATCGAGCGCCGGCGTGCTGGATTTGGGATAGCTGAAAGTGACCTGGTCGAAATCCATCTGCCCGGAGATCTGCGGCGCCATGCCGGATTGCTTCGGGTCGCGCTCGGGCGGGTGCTGCATCACGATGCCGAGCATCTTCACGGCCAGGGATGCTTCCTGATATTCGTTGATGAGGCCGACGATCTGCACCAGCGGGCCCGTTACGCGTCCGGAGATCATGTTGAACGCGATCAGGGAACCGACGCTGAGCGAACCGTCGAAGACATCGACGGCGCCCAACGCCAGCACCGAGATCTGCATCGTCTTCTCGAGGCCCTGGGTCAGGACGCTGGCGATGGCGGACATGCGTCCCACGATCCCGCGCTGGCGCACGCCGGCGGCGACCTTGTCGTCCCAGGTGGTCATGCGTGTGGGCTCGATGGCGAGCGACTTCACCGTGCGCATGCCGTGGATGGTCTCGACGAGGTGCCCCTGACGCGCGCCCTCGGCGGCATAGAGCTGCTCGAGCTGGGCCCGGAATGTCGGCACCATCACGCCGATCACGAGCGCGATCGCCGACGAGAACATCAGCACCACGATCGTGAGCTTCGTGCTGTAGAGGAACAGCATGGTCAGGAGCAGGGGCAGGGCCAACGCGTCCAGGAGGGTCTGGAAGAGCCGGCCGGTGAGGAAGTGTCGTATGGTTTCCGTCTGCTGAAGATGGCGCATCAGGACGCCGGCGCTCGTCGACTCGAAGAACGAAAGCGGCAGATTGAGCAGATGCTGGAACGTGCGCGACGCCAGCCTGGCGTCGATCTTG
>JANNTF010000101.1:0-5118 GCA_031403455.1 Alphaproteobacteria bacterium
CCACCAAGCTCGGCGGCGCGGTCGTGAAGATCGACCTCAATCAGCCGATGGCTAGAATCCGCGAGATCCTGTCGGCGCACCCCGTCACCACGCGAATCATGCTTTCCGGTTCGTTGATCGTTGCGCGTGACCTCGCGCACGCCAAGCTGCGCGCTGACCTCGATGCCGGCAAACCGCTGCCGGATTACTTCAAGGCGCACCCGATTTACTACGCTGGCCCGGCCAAGACCCCGAAGGGCTATGCCTCGGGCGCGTTCGGACCGACGACGGCGGGACGCATGGATTCCTTCGTCGATCAATTCCAGGCCGCCGGCGGCAGCCTGGTGATGGTCGCCAAAGGCAATCGCTCGCGCGTGGTGACCGATGCCTGCAAAAAGCACGGCGGCTTCTACCTTTGCTCGGTTGGCGGCGAAGGTGCGGTGCTGGCGCAGGAATGCATCAAGAAGGTCGAGTGCATCGCCTATCCCGAGCTCGGCATGGAAGCGATCTGGCGCATCGATGTCGTCGACTTCCCGGCCTTCATCGTGGTCGACGACAAGGGCAACGACTTCTTCGCCAAGTTAGGCGTGCATTGAGCGTGCGGCGCGGCGCAGCCGCGTCCGATCTCGGTCCGTCCTAGGCGAAGTCGCGGAGTACCCGGCCGGGGCGCTCGCTCGTCGCAATCGGGCCAGCGGCATCGACGATCTGGCGGCCATTGACCCAGACGCCATGGACACCCAGCGGATGGGCAACGAGGCGCGACGCGCCGGCGGGAAGATCGTAGCTGCGCACGCGCTTGCCGCGACCGACAGTCTTCGGATCGAAGAGCAGCAGATCGGCGGCCGCGCCCGGTGCCAGCACGCCGCGATCGCGCAGGCCGAACAGGCGCGCGGGATGGCCGGTGAGCTTGTGCACGGCCGCTTCGAGGCTGAGCGTGCCACGCTCGCGCGACCAATGACCCATCAGATGCAAACCGAAATCGGCATCGCAGAAGAAGGTGAGATGCGCGCCGGCGTCGGAGAGCGAAACATGCGCGCTCTCCTCGTTGATCAGTTTGCCGACCGCGTCGGGGTCGCTATTGAGCAGTTCGGCGATGAACAGCGTGTCGAGCTGCTCCGCGAGCGCAAAGTCGAGCATCCAATCCACGGGATGCTTGTTCGCGGCGGCCGCCAGCTCGGCGATCGAGCGACCCTCGAGCGGGCGATGCCGCGTCTCACGGACTTCGCGCACGAATAGGCGGTCCCACTCGCTGTTGAACAGACGCCGGCCGACGCCCTCGGCGAAATCCTTCTTCACGCCCTCGCGAAAATCGTGATCGGCATAGAGGCGCGGCAACTCCGACGCGGGTGTGCGCATCGTCCGCTTCCAGGTCGCGTTATCCTCGAAGACGTAAGCCGATTTCAGCGTGAACTCCATCGTCAGAGCGCAGCAGGAGATCTGCGGCACGAGATTGTGGCCGCGCGCCTGAGCGGCCTTGATCGCCGCCAGCTCCTCGAAGACGCGCGTCGGCGCGGTATTGGAATGGAACATCGCGGCGATGATGATCGAGCGTCCGGTCTCCGCCGCGAGAGTCTCGAGGAAGGGCACGCTCGTCATGCGCCCTTTGGTGAGCATGAATACGCCGCGACCGGCATCGCGCATCGCGACGAGCAGCGCCTTGAACTCGCGCGCGTCGGCGAGGCGCGAGGGCATGGGGATTCCGCTTTCGCCGTTATGCGGTTCATTGGTCGAGGAGCCGAGACCGACAGCGCCAGCGGCGATCGATTCGCGAACCAGCGCGGCCATGCGCTCGATCTCGGCGTCGGTCGCCGCGCGCTTGCTCGCATCCTCGCCCATCACGAAGGTGCGGATCGAGGAGTGGCCCGCGAAAGCGACGACGTTGGGTACCACGCCGTTGCGCTCGAGCATCGCGAGATACTCGGGAAAAGACTCGAAGTCCCAGCGGATGCCTGCACGCAGCGCCGCCAGCGACATGCCCTCGACCTGCGTGAGGTTGCGCATCGTCAGATCGCGATCTTCCGGTCGGCACGGCGCGATGGTAAAGCCGCAATTGCCGATCACGACCGTCGTCACCCCAAGCGCCGGCGACGGATCGGCCCAGGGATCCCAGGTCAACTGCGCGTCGTAATGCGTATGGCCGTCGATGATGCCCGGCATCAGCGCGAGGCCCCGGGCATCGAGGCGCGCATGCGCCGCGCCGAGATCGCGCCCGATTGCGGCGATCCGCCCATGCTGGACGGCGAGATCCCCGTATTGCGCCGCCGCGCCCGTGCCGTCGAAGATCAGCGCATCGCGGATGACAAGATCGAACATGACGAGTCTCCAGGTCAACGCACGGACGCTATCCGGTCGAGCCACGGCTTGTCATGGCCGGCGGCTGAGTTCGGCGCGGGCAAGCAGGATGGCGCTCACGGCAATCGTGGCGCTGCCCGCGAGCGTCCAGAGATCCGGCCGCTCGCCGAACACGGCCCACCCGGCCGCCGCGGCAAACACCAGGCGCAGATACGGGATCGGCGCCAGCGCGGACGCCTCGCCCAACCGATACGCGATCAAGATCAGCCACAGCCCGGCGGCACCGATCACGGCGCCAAGCATGGCCAGGCCCGCCGCGGCGGCGCTCGGCGGCGCCCACACGCTGAGCGCGGGCGGCAGCGAGCCGACGACCGTCACCACCCCGACCCAGAACATCGTCGTCTCCACACGATCGCTCAAGCCGAGCGTGCGATTCGAAAACACGATCGCGACGCCGCAGAGCGCACTCGCAAGGCCGGCGAGAATGCCCAACGCATCGCCGCCCGCGCCCGGGCGCACAACCAGCAGCACGCCGACGAAGCCGATGCCGGTCGCGGCCCAGCGCCATGCCCCCACACGCTCACGCATGATCGGACCGGCCAGGAAGACCACGAATAGCGCAGTGGTGAAGTTCAGCGTCGTCGCGACGGCGAAATCGAGAACTTGGAACGTGTAGTAGTAGAAAAGCCAGCTCACCAGACTCGCCGTGCCGCGGAAAATCTGCAGCTTCATGCGCGCCGATCGCGCACCGCGCCAACCTTGGCCGAGGGAGGCGACGAGGATCACGCCCAGGGCGAGCTGTGCGAGAGAGCGCGCGAATGTGTAGAGCGGGACCGCGACCTCCGACGCGATGAGGCGCAGGATCATCGTCTCCAACGTCAGGACGAGGGCCGCTCCGGCGAGGATCAGAGCGCCTTTGACGTTGCCGGAGAGATTGGTCCACGCTGCTTTCAAGGCCCGATCCGGCAAAGACGTCCCACGGGAGAGCAATTCCATGAACAGCGGATATCGATCGAGCCGGATGCTAGTGCAGTCCCATGCATGAGGACGACGGAATTCTCGGCTTCGTGCTGGACGAGCTGCACGGATGGGGAAGCGTCACCACGCGCCGCATGTTCGGCGCCAGCGGCCTGTTCCGCGGCGGCGTGATGTTCGGATTCGTGAGCGACGAGACCCTCTATCTCAAGGTGGGTGACGCGAACCGCGCCGCGTTCGAGGCAGCCGGTGCGCAACCCTTCGTCTATGCGGCCAAGCGCAAGCCCATCACCATGTCCTATTGGACGGCGCCGGCCGCGGCGCTCGACGACGGCGACGAGCTGCGCCGATTCGTCACGGGTGCCTACGCGGTCGCCTTTGCGGCAAGCCGGCGCGGCTCACGCGGAGTTGAACCCGAGACAGGCGCTCGTCACGTCGCGAAAGCCCGGAGAAAATCGGAATCGGGCAACAAGAAGTCTTCTTCCTGACGAAGCTCCTTATCATCACCACGCCTTCACCAAGACCGCTGTCTAGATGACGTGCCGAGCGAGGTGGCCAGACCATCGGCCACGCTCGCGGATGATCCGGTTCCCCTAGGAGGATCCCATGCACGTTCGACCCACCAACACCATTACGGCTCCGCGCATCGTCGGGCTCGCCGCCATCGGTGCCTTCGCCTTTGCCTTGACGTTGCCCTTCACTCCGGCCGAGGCACGAACCGGCGGCGAGAGCTTCTCGTCGCTGGTCAAGCAAGTCTCGCCCGCGGTGGTCAACATCGCCGCGGTGCGCGCCGTCGCGGCGAATGATGGGGAGCAGGCATCCCCCTTCCCGCCTGGCTCGCCCTGGGACGAGTTCATGAAGCGGTTCGCGCCGCCGCGTGAACCCAAGGCCGCGCGCAAGGCGACCGCTCTCGGCTCGGGCTTCGTGATCGATCCGGCCGGCTACGTCGTCACCAACAACCATGTCGTCGGCGAAGCCAACGACATCGCCGTCACCTTCGCGGACGGCCGCCAGCTCAAGGCCAGGCTGATCGGTCGCGACGAAAAGACGGATCTCGCGCTGATCAAGGTCGAGTCGAGCCAACCCCTCCCGTTCGTGCAGTGGGGCGACTCGGATCGCGCGGAAGTCGGCGATTGGGTGCTTGCCGTCGGTAACCCGTTCGGCCTCGGTGGCACGGTGACGGCCGGAATCATCTCGGCGCGCGGACGCGACATCCAAGCCGGCCCCTACGACGATTTCCTGCAGCTCGACGCGCCGATCAACCAAGGCAATTCAGGCGGCCCATCCTTCAACATGGCGGGTGAAGTCATCGGCGTGAATACCGCGATCTACTCGCCCAATGGCGGCAGCGTCGGGATCGGCTTCGCGATCCCCGCGGCGATCGCCAAGCCAGTCGTCGAGACGCTGCGCCAGTCCGGTCGCGTCGACCGCGGCTGGATCGGTGTTTCCGTGCAACCGCTAACGCCGGAGATCGCCTTTGGGCTGGGCATGCCGACGCGCCAGGACGGTGCGCTGGTGGCGCAGCTCGATCCCACCGGTCCGGCCGCCAAATCGGGGCTGCGTCAAGGCGACGTCATCGTCACGGTCGATGGCAAGCCGATCGCCCAATTGCGCGATCTGCCGCGGACCATCGCCGCGGTGAAACCCGACACCAGCGTCACGCTCGGGGTCTTGCGTCGCGGCGCCCCCGTGTCGATCACAATGGTCGTCGCCCGCATCCCCGTGGAGAAGAAGGCCGCGGCGGTCGTTGACGACGCGATGCCGCAATCGATCGATCAGGTCGGGCTCGCGCTTGCCCCGATGACGGATGATCTTCGCCAGCGATTGAACCTCGCGCCGAGCGCACTCGGCGTGATCGTGGCGGGTGTGAAG
>JANNTF010000102.1:0-3226 GCA_031403455.1 Alphaproteobacteria bacterium
AATACCGCTCGTTCGTCGACTCACCCGAATATCGAGGATACGTGACCGATACCTCGCCGCCGCTGACCGAGAACTGGCATCTGACCAAGCCCGCCGCCCGCGGCCGCGGCGGCATCGTCGTCTCGCAGGCGCATCAAGGCGCGGAGGCGGGACTGGCGATCTTGCAGGCCGGCGGCAACGCCATCGACGCCGCGGTCGCGACCGCGATGGCGTTGGCCAGTCAGGAACCATGGAACTCCGGCCTCGGCGGCTATGGCGGCTTTGCCATCGTCCACCGCGCCGGCCAGCCCAGGGCCGAGGTCGTGGATTTCGGCCCGGTCTCGCCGCGCAATCTCACCCCGGAGAATTTCCGGTTGACCGGCCGCCTGTCCGAGCAGGGGTTCCGCTGGCCCGAGGTCGAAGGCGACGCCAACATCCACGGCCCGCTCGCGGTCGCGGTGCCGAGCGCCGTCATCGGCTGCGAGCGCATGCACACGGAATGGGGCAGTTTGCCGATGGCCGAGGTGATGGCCCCGGCCGTGGCGCTCGCCAAGCGCGGGCTGCAGGCCGATTGGTGGACGACGCTGAAGATTGCCGCCGCCGCGGTCGATCTGCGCCGCTATCCCGAGAGCGCGCGCATCTATCTCAAGGACGGGCTGCCGCCGGTGCCGCCGGCCGCCGGCAATCCCGGCTACCTGCCGCTCGGCAACCTCGCCGCCACCATGGAGCAACTGGCGCGCGCGGGCTGGCGAGATTTCTACGAGGGCGAGATCGCCGCGGCATTCCTGCGTGACCAGGCGCGGGTCGGCGGCGTGATCGACGCGACCGATCTGCGCGACTGCGCCGCGCGCATCGTGCCGGCGATGCAGGTGCCGTGGCGAAACGGCCGCACGCTCCAACTCGCAGGCGGCATGACCGCCTCGCCGACGCTGAATTCCGTGCTCGCGGCGATGGCGGATGTGCCGTATGGAGCGCGGCCGGATGCCGCTTGGTACCGCCGGCTGGCGGCCGAACTGCGCGCCGCCTATGCCGCGAGGCTGGCCGGGTCAGTCGGCGTGGAGCCGGCCGGGCGCGAGACCTGCACCACACACATCATCGTCTGCGATGCCGAGGGCACGATGGTGACGATGACCACGACGCTGATGGCGAGCATGGGGTGCCGCGTGGTGCTGCCGGAGACCGGATTGCTGCTGAACAACGGCATCATGCTGTTCGATCCGCGCCCCGGCCGACCGAACTCGATCGCGCCGGGCAAGCGTCTGCTGACCAACATGCTGCCGGTGATCGTTCGCGACGGTGACCGGCCGATCCTGGCCGCCGGCGCCTCGGGCGGACGCCACATCATGGCGGCGGTGTTCCAGCTGCTCAGCTATGTGATCGATTTCGGCATGGACGTGACGACCGCCGCGCATTTTCCGAGGATCGACGTCGCCGGCCCCGACAAGGTCGCGGCGGACATCGAGCTCGGGGCAGAGATCATCGCCGCGCTGAGCGCCGACGCGCCGACCGAGACGGTTCGCCGCGGCGTGATGCCGGGCAATTTCGCCAGCCCCTGCGTCATCGCTAGCCACCCCGACGGCAGCCGTACCGGCATCAGCGACAACCGTTCGCCCTGGTCGGCGGCGCTCGCTCAGTAATGCCCAATCCCTGACACGGGGCCGCTGCATCCCGAGTTTCGGTCAGGTCCCGCGCTCAATCGAGCGCCAGGGTCAGACCCACAGCGAGACTCTGCGCGAGGCACATCGGCGCGACCATCGTGCGCAGCGCGGCTTCCGGCATGTCAGGGATCTCGAACACCACGTCGGCGCCTTTGACGATGGGGCTCAGCAGAGAGTCGGTGATCGACACGGCTGGCACGTCGCGCGCGATGAGATCCGGAAACAGACGCGCGGTGTCGGAGTTGTAAGTCTTGAAGCTGATGGCGATGAGGGCGTCGCGCGGCGTTGCCGAGGCGGCCTGCTCGCCGAGCGAACCGCCGAGACCATCGAGAAGCGCGACGCGCCGGCCGAGCTTGCGCAGCACATAGGTCAGATGGGCGGCGACGGGAAACGAGCCGCCCAGCCCCAGCACGTAGATCGTATGCGCCGCGCCGAGCAGCGCGATGGCCCGCGCCAGCTGCTTCTCACGCACGGAATCCTGCAGGCTCTCGAGCGCGACGACGCCCTCGGATGCGAAACGCGCCAGCACCGCGCGCGGAGTCTTGGCGTCGCGAAACCGGCCGTCGCGTCGCAACCCGGTGATGCGCTCCTTGTAGCTCGGGGCGATGCTGGCGACGAGCCGCGAGCGAAACGCCTGCTGCATCTCGGTGAAGCCGCCATAGCCGAGCGCCCGCGCGAATCTGACGATTGCCGAGGGCTGCACCTTTGCCCGCTGCGCCACCTCCGCGACCGTGCCGAGCGCCATGTCGGTGGGGTGCTCCAGCGCGAACTCGGCGATCACCTTGAGGCGATCGGAGAAGCGGGGATGTCGCCGCGCGATCTCGGCGCGGAGGCCTTCATAGGTTTCGTGCAGCGGCGTCCTGGTCTTGATCGTCATGCCTGTGCCTGTGCCCGTTCCGCGCGCGTTGATCGCGAGCTGCGGACGGCTCGTTTATTTCACTTCACAACTAACTTGGAATGTTTATTCTATCACGCAAGAAATACGTGGTGTCAAACCAGCGAACGGCAATCTCAGAGGAGGAGACGATGAAGAAATCTTCCGCTTCCGCATCCGGAATCTCCCGGCGCAAGCTTGCACGAGGCGGCTTGGTCGCCGCTGCGGCGTCGGGTGTCTCGACGTTTTTCGGCCCCTGGCAGCACAATCGCGTCTGGGCGCAAGGCGCCAAGAAGCCGCTCAAGCTCGGCCTCACGTGCGATGCCAGCGGCCAGTACGGCAATAGCGGGCAGGACGATCTGCGCGGGATCCGCCTCGCCATCGACGAGTTCAATGCCAGGGGCGGCGTGCTCGGGCGCAAAGTGGAGTGGATCACCGCCGATACCGAGACCAACCCGGCGACCGGCACGCGCATTGCCGAGCGCTTCATCGCCCAGGAGCAATGCGGCTTCCTGATCGGTGCGGTGCATTCGGGAGTCGCCAATGCCATCACGCAGGTCGCCAACAAATACGGCACCGTCTACTTCAACACGAACTCATCGGCGCCGAGCGAGGCGGGCGACAATTGCTCGCGCATCAAGTTCGTGTGGGATGGCAACGGCACCAACTTCTCAAAGGCCGCGGTGCAGAATGCGGTCGAGAAGATCGGCAAGAA
>JANNTF010000103.1:0-2090 GCA_031403455.1 Alphaproteobacteria bacterium
CGAAACCAATCCGCCGCGCGCGCGATCGGGGAGTCGACGGCCAGCGCGTGGTTGGCGCACGCGCACGTGAGCAGGACGAACAGGGCGAGCGCCTGGCGCGTCCGGCGATTCCAATGGGCGATCATCATGAGATGGCTTCCTTGGGCGCAGAGACATGAAGGATGAAGAGCAGGCCGAAGACCACGATGCCGGCGCCGAGCACACCGATGATCCCGGGTTCCGGGCCGCCGGCCAGGAAGAGCTGTCCGACGATCAGCGGCCCGCCGATATGCCCCAAGCGCTCCAGGAAGCGATAGGTCGCGGTCGCCGATGGCGGGCCGATCGTGGCGGCGAGATCCGAGTTGGCGATGTGGGTGATCACGGGCGCGTTGATGAAGCCATGGGCGATGCCGACGATCGCCGTTCCGATGACCAGCAGCGCGGTCGCGCCATAGGGCGCGGTCGGCCAGCCCGCCATGCTGATGATGATCAGGCCGGCGCCACTGGCGATCGCGCCGGTGAACAGCACGCCGTCCGTCTTGCCCGATCGATCGACCACGCGGGAGATCACGCTGCTGGCGACGAGCACGCCCGCTGCGTAGACCATCAGGATCTGTCCGATGTCTTCCTGGGCGTATCCCATCCGCGTCATGAGCAGCGGCATCGCGAAGATGATCACGCCGGTCAGCACCGCCTTGGCCGGGATTCCGATCATCAGCATCGTGCGGATGAAATCCGCGTTGCTGATGACGCGCAGCAGATCGCGCCACGCGACGCCGGACTCGCTGAGGCGTTCGTCGGTCGTCGTGACGATGCGGCGAATGTCCGGCACCATGACGCGCACGTAGAACGACATGGCGATGGCGATCGCGGCGGCGAGCAGGAAGACACCAGGTGAACCCAGCTGACCGACGAGCAGCGAGCCGATGGCCATGCCGGAGATCATCCCGCCCTGGAAACCGAAGACGATGATGCTCGCGCCCTGGGTCCGGCGGTCCGGTGTGGTCGCATTCAGGATGTACGACTGGACCGCGATGAACAGAATGCCTTGCCCGACACCCGAGATGGCGCGCGCGGCGAGCGCCGTGACGAAGCTCGGGTCGAAGGCCAGCATCGCGAGGCCGAGCGCGGACAGCGTAAGGCCGCCATACATCAGGGTGCGTGGACTGCGCCGCTGAGCGAGATGTCCGGCAGGAATGAGGCTCGCGGCGAAGAGCAGGTAATAGCTCATGAACAGCGCGGAGGTGCCGAGCGGACTGATCCGCGACACGTGCACGAGCTCGTGGAGGAACTGCGACAGGAACGGGTAGGTGAGGTGTTCCACGAAGACGCCGACGAAGAACACGGGCTTGATGAGGTCGAGCTCGCGTGCGTGCTCGTCCATCTCCGAGCTGGTTGGTGTCGGCAGATCCTGGGATCGCCGCACCGAGCCGGCGAGTTGGAGGAACAACAGCGCCATGAACGCGGATGCGACGAACAGAGCGGTGAAGTTCTTCACGCTGCGTCCGATCTGCCGATAGATCACGTCCACCGGCAATGCGACGAAGAGGCGGATGTCGCGCCCGCCGGGTCGCGTCGCGCTGTCGCGACCGACCGGCCGGGTCAGATCGACCTGGTATTCGTAGGTCGTCGGATCGCTCGTCCAGGCGCGGCCGACCTGGCGCGCATCGGTGTGGATCGCGACAAGCTTGTCGACGATGAGACCTGCGGCGCTGATATCGGGGTTCAGCTGCTGGTACTCGACGAACACCTTGTCGAGTCCCTGGATCTCCGTGATGTTCAGTCCCGACTGGAAGATGCTGTTGAGCCGCTGCCCCAGGGAGTTGGCGAGGGCGCTCGTCTTGGCCTGCGCGCCTTCGGAGTAGAGCGAGACGAGCGCCACCACGACGGACACGGACATGCCGAGAAAGGTGGCGGCGTAGACGATCGCGAGCCAGCGGCGACGCGTGCCGGTCAGTCTGGAGCCCCCGACGCCGACGAAGATGCCGAACGCGACCGCGGCGGCGGCGGCGGCGATCATCAGCGGCTTGAATTGACGCTCGACGCGCTCGACCGCCAGGACATGCGGTACGCTGATCGCGAGCAGCCCCACGACCTCGAATCTGTCGTGC
>JANNTF010000104.1:0-15422 GCA_031403455.1 Alphaproteobacteria bacterium
CCGCTGGTGCTGCTGCAGCGCGACGTCAATGTCTTCACGGCGATCGTCACGAGCGTCATGGCCGTTCGCCACAACTGGAAGACGATGGCGCTGTGGTCGGCGCTGATCGTCGTGTTCACGCTGGTCGGCATGGCGACATTATTCATCGGCCTCGTCGTGACCATGCCCCTGATCGGCTATGCGACCTGGCACGCCTATCGCGACCTCGTCCTGCCGGTTACGTGACGAACCGCCAGGTCATCGCGAGCAGCATCGTCGCGCTGATCAGCAGCAGGACCGGCGCGGCCTTCGTCGTGAAGCGCAGCCATCGCCGGCCGAACAGCAGGCCTGCCCAGCCGACGCCAAGCAATCCCGGCGTTGTGCCGAATGCGAAGGCCGCCATCACCAGCGCGCCGCGCGCCGCGCTGCCCGCGCCGGATGCGGCCGTCACCGCCGCATAGAGCAAGCCGCAGGGCAGGAAGCCCAGCGCGACGCCCAGCGCATAGCCGCGCCATCCCGTCGGGCGTTCGAGGAGACCGCGTGCGAGCCGCGGCAGGAACATCGGCGCCTGACCGGCGAATAGCCGGTCGAGGAGCGGAATGCTTCGCCCGACGGCCTGAGCGATCATCGCCACCGCCGCGAGCACGAGCATGATCGCTGCGAGCGCGCGAAACCCCGCGACATTGCCGACGAATTCGATCATGGCGGCACTGCCGGCGCCCAGTGCCGTGTAGGTCGTCATGCGCCCGAGGTGATAGGGAATCAGCGCCGCACCGCGGAGCCTTTGTAGAACCCCGTAGCCGCGTCCTGACGCGATCTCGAGCCCGGCGGACACTTGCGCCATCACGAACGGTCCGCACATCGCGACGCAATGCGTGAAGCTGCCAGCGAGCCCCATCAACAGCAGCGCGATGGCGTGAGCGATCAGATCGCCGTCGCCTGGCGGGAGAAGCGGTGCGTGATGATGCATGATGTTCCCGGAGAGCGCGGCTCAGGACTGTCCCTCGTGCCAACCGCTTCGTTCAAGCCGCATCGGACGTGGCACATCGTCGCCGCGCCACTACGCTGCGCACCCGACCCGTTCGACACCTGCGCACCAGCGATCGCCTGTGAACCGGGCGAAAATCGTCGGGCCGCCTTACAGCTTACAAAATCCTGACAGATCTCGGCCCGTACTTCAGCGCGCAGGTCGAAGGTCTCGCCGGGCTGGCGCGGAACTTCCATCGTCTCCGACACGACACCTCACGAAGCCGTGAACCGAATCAGGAGTTTCCCGATGACTAGGAGAGGCATGGCCCGCTTGATGCCGGCAACCGCGCACGTTGCGCTGCTGCTCGGCGCGAGCAACGCGGTCGCATCCCCGACAACGATCGGCACGATCGACAATTTCGACGTCTACAACAACACGGGGCAGGTTGGCCGCGGCTTCGAAATCGAACTCGAGGACGTCTCCAGCGCTGATGTTCTCGACACTTTCGGCGCGCCGTACACGCGCTTTGGCGATCCGGTCGTCGTGCCAACCCAGACCGGCGTGATCGTGCGCTATGCGAGCCCGGTCGCCGCCGGGAACTTCCTCGTCAGCACCATTGTGCCCACGACCGCTCCGACGGCCACCGGTCATGATTGCTACAGCAGCGGTCCGATCGGCAACTACGACGGCAGCGGCTGCAAACATTCCGGCGTATCGCTCGCGAAGAGCGCGACCAAAATGATCTATCGCTGGCTGATCGCCGACCCAACACACCCGGCGCGCTGATCGCCGATGGCGGTACCGTGAGCCTCCCGGCCCCGGTGGTCACCGTGACACCGAACGTCGACAATCCCGCCGGCCCGCCGCAGGTCGAGGCCGGCGTGCAGGCGCCACCGCCCCTCAATGGCGGCGAACCGCAATGGGGCAAGGCGCTGTGGGTGAAGGTCTTCAAGACCGAGACCCAGGACCAGTTCGATCTGAATGATCTGCTCAACGGCGCACCTGTGATCGAAGCAGCCGAGACCGAGATCGAGTGGAAGCTGCTGCAATCGCCTCCCGTGGGCGAAGTCGCCGAGAGCGAGGACCTCATCGGCGACGGCGCCGTCGTTCAGCGTTACGAGTTCTACGCCTATACCGGCCTCTATGATCCGGAAACCAACGAGGCGCGGGCCGACAATCCGAACAACCCGCTCTGCTCGCCAAGCTGCATCGGCGATCTGATCGGGGCGCAGATGGTCGGGCGTGAACTTCCTCGGCTTCGAGCCCGTGGTCGGCGCGGCGCCGGTCGCCAATGACGTGCCATCGCCTCCCCTCAAGATCCTGCTTGGTCGAAGACGACCGCCACCTCGCGAGTGATCTCGCACTCGTGCTCGGTCGCCATGGCTGGTCGACGACCTGCGCGCTCGGCATCGGCGCAGCCAGGGCGGCGCTGACGGCGGGGACCTTCGATGTCGTGCTACTGGAACTGAGTCTGCCCGATGGCAGCGGCTTCGATCTGCTGGCGAGTCTGCGCGAAGACCGCAGCACACCGACGTGATCGCGGACTCACTGATGGACGAACTGGTCGAGCATTTCGTGCTCGCGGCGCTGCTCGGCCTCGGCGCGCAGATCATCGTCACGACCCTCCCGATCCGCCCGACGCTGACACCATTGCAGCGGATCGCCGATGCGACCGGCGCCGGTGGGTTGGGCGCGACGCGACGGCTGCCGATCGAGCAGGCGCCACGCGAACTGCGACCTGTTGTCGCGACCATCAACGGGCTGCTGGCGGAGCTCGAGGAGCATGTCATGCAGCAGCGACGCTTCACCGCCGATGCGGCGCATCAGCTGCGCACGCCGCTCGCAAGGCTCGAAGCCCGCCGCGGCGACGCCGGAGATCACCGCGCAATTGCGCGCGCCCGTCGATGACATGCGCGCGCTCGTCATCGGACTCCTCGACGCGGCACGTGCGGAAGCAATGTCGGCGCGGCGCTGGCGCCCGGCGCGATCGCGCGCGGCATTTCCTTGGCGCTGACGACCGGTGCGCCGAGCCAGATCCTTGGCGACGAGATGTGGATCGCGCAGGCCGTCTCGAACGTCGTGACCAATGCGATCCATCACGCGCCGGGCGGCACGGCCATCGAGATCGACATCCCCGGCGACGGCACGATTGCGGTCCGCGATCACGGCGCCGGCATCGCCGAGTCGGATCATGCGCACGTCTTCGAGCACTTCTGGCGGGGTCACGGCGAGAGCGAGCCCGGCGCCGGCCTCGGCCTCAGCAATGTCGCCAGCGTCTTGCATGCACATGGCGGCTCGATCACGGTCGAGAACCCGCCGGGCGGCGGCGCGCTGTTTCGCCTTCGCTTTCCCGGCACAGCAGCGCAGCCGATCTGAACGACGCCATGCAGGCGCCATGGCCCGGCATCGTCATGCTCTTCACGTCACATCACGCCGAGCGCACCGCGTAAAAATTTGGAGTGTGGGCAACGCAAATGGCTTTACGCTGACGCCTCGACCGACACGGAGCACTCGACCATGACCGACCTGACCACCGCCGCGATCGCGGCGGGCATCGAGAATTTCCGTAGCACGCATCTTGCGCGTGGCGGTACGTCCGACGCTTTTGCATTGCCATCGAGCTTCGCCATCTTGCTGCAGCATGCGCCCGCGGCATTCGCAGGTTACGGGCTGATGCGGGCCTCGATCATGCGCGACCGCCCCGAGGGCGCTCTCGATCTCAAGACCAAGGAGCTGATCTTCACGCTGCTCGACGTCGTCCTCGGCGCGAAGGACGGGGCGAAAGCGCATGCTGGCAACGCCGTGCGGCTCGGACTCACCCTGCCGGAATTGGCCGAGGGCTTGGTGCAATGCCTGATGGCTGGGGGCGTGACGACTTGGAACCTCGTCGGTCGCGAGGTGATGGAACACGCGCACGCGGTCGCCGAGGAAGTCGGCAAAACGGGCTGAAGAAGGGTCGATCGACTCAAGGGGGAGTTACATGGCGAAGATCGTCTCGGTCAACGCGCGTTGCCATCGCGTGCCGCTGCCCGTCGTGTTGTCCGACAGCACCCATGGTGAGATCACACATTTCGAGCTGATCAGCGTCGAGCTGCGCGATGCCGATGGCGTCGAAGGTCTCGGCTACACCTATACAGTCGGCGCCGGTGGCCTCGCCGTGCACACGCTGATCGCGCGCTATCTCGAACCGCTGCTGATCGGCGCCGACGCGACTCTGATCGAGGCGCTCTGGCGGAAGATGTGGTGGGGCCTGCATTACGGCGGTCGCGGCGGGCCGACGAGTTCGGCCATCTCGGCGGTGGATATCGCCCTCTGGGATCTCGCCGCAAAGCGGGCGAATCAGCCGCTCTGGCGCCATCTCGGTGGGTTCGATCCCGCGGTGCCCTGCTATGCCGGCGGCATCGATCTGCGCTTCCCGCTCGAGAAGCTGCTTGCGCAGGCCGATGACTTTAGAACTCAGGGATTCCAAGCGATCAAGATGAAGGTGGGCCGCGATCTGTTGCGCGAGGATGTCGAGCGCGTGCGCGCCATGCGCCGGCATCTCGGCCCGGATTTTCCGCTGATGGCCGACGCGAATATGCGCTGGTCGCCCGATCAGGCGATCCGTGCCGCCAGGGCGATCGCCGAATTCGAACTCGTCTGGCTCGAGGAGCCCACGATCCCCGACGATATCGACGGGCATGCACGCATCGTCCGCGAGACCGGGCATCCCATCGCGACGGGCGAGAACCTGCATACGCTCTACGAGTTCAAGCAAATGATCGCCGCTGGTGGCGTGACGTTTCCGGAACCCGATGTCAGCAATTGCGGGGGCGTGACGATCTTCATGAAGATCTGCCGGCTCGCCGAAGCGTTCAACCTGCCTGTGACGTCGCATGGCGTGCATGATCTCACCGTCGGTCTGCTTGCTGCGGCACCGAACCGCTCGTATCTCGAGATCCACGGCTTTGGGCTTGATCGCTTTCTGCGCGACGCGACGCGCATCGTCGATGGCAAGGCGATCGCGTCGGAGCGCGCCGGTCATGGTGTGACGCTCGACTGGAGCAAACTCGAGCCACATCGCATCGTCTGAATCGGAAGGACATCATGCGTACGATCAGCTGGTCGAAATTCCAGATCCACGACGTCAAGGACAGCGATCTTGACGAGGCGCAGGCGCGACCGTTTCCGCACGTGCCCGGTGCGCTCTACAAGGCCGTGAATGGCGGCATCAAGGAACCTGCCTGTCAGATCAACTTCGAGGATTTCTTCCCGGGGCCTGACATCGACTGGTTCATGTCCCATGACGAGGTCCATTACGTGACTTCGGGCGAAGCGGAGATCATCGCCTTCGCGCCGCCGCTGCATCGCGAGGAAATCCGCGTGATCGCCAAGGCGGGGTCGGTCTATCTGCTGCCGCGCGGCCTGCGCATCACCTGGCGCGTGCGCGGCGATCAGCCGGTTCGCCATTTGTGCATCTGCTTTCCCGATCCCGACTATCCGACGCCGCTCGCCAAGAGCGTGGCCGCAAGGGCGAAGACGTGAGCGAGGCCTTCGACCTGGCGATCGTCGGCGCCGGGACCGCGGGCATGCCGGCTGCCATCGCGGCCGCCACGCGCGGTTTGAGAGTTGTCGTGCTGGAAAAATCCGATCGCCTCGGCGGCACGCTGCATTACTCCTCGGGCCAGATGAGTGCCGCCGGCACGCAGCTGCAGCACGCGCGTGGCGTCGCAGACACGCCCGATCTGCATTTCCAGGACATCATGCGCATCAGCCGCGGGGCGGCGAACCGCGCGCTCGTGCGCCGCGCCGTCGATCTTGCGCCACGTACGATCGACTGGCTGATGGAGAATGATTTCGCGATGCATCCCGCCTGCCCCGCGGTGCTGCATCTGCACGAGGCCTATCAGATCGCACGCACCTATTGGGGCGTGGATGGCGGACGCTCGATCCTCATGGCGATCACGCCCGCTTTCGAGCGCGCGCGTGCGAAGCACGGCATCGATCTGCGCTTCGGCACGAATGTGACTCGGCTGCTGCCCGGTGAAGGCCTGCGCATACGCGGCGCGGATGGCACCGATGCCGGGCTGCGCGCGCGCCACGCTGCTGACCACCGGCGGATATGGCGCCAACGGCAGGATGTTCGCTCGGCTCCATGGCGGCGCGCCGCTGTTCACGACGGCATCGCCGACTTCCGATGGCTCGGGCATCGAGATGGCGGAACAACTCGGCGCCCGGCTCCGCAACATGGATTTCTGGCGACCCGCGCTCGCCGGCATCGAGGATCCCGCAGGATCGGGCCGCGTGGTCTGGGGCGACGTGCCCGCGCTGACGCCGCAGCAGCGCGCCCCTTGGGAGATCTTCGTCGATGCCAAGGGCCGACGTTTCGTCGCGCAGGACCACGACAGCGTGGACGCGCGGGAGGCCGCGCTCGCGGCGTTGCCGGACCTCACCTTCTGGGTGGTCTTCGATCAGGCGATCCTCGACGCCGCGCCGCCGCTGCTGCCGCACTTCGACCGCGCGCGGCTCGAGCATGCGTTCACCAACCATCCGCATTTCGTGCGCAGCAACGGCATCGCGGCGCGCGCCGCGCAAACTGGCATTGATGGCCCGGGGCTGGAGGCGACATTGCTTGCCTACAATGGCGCCGTGTCGCGTGGCCACGGCGCGCTCGGCCGCAAGCATCTGCCGCGACCGATCACCGGCCCGGTGTTCCACGCGATCAAGTGCCGCGGCGTGGTGCTGCGCACGGCAGGCGGTCTGATCGTGGATGAGCAGCTGCGCGTGCTCGATGCGCTGGGCGCGCCGATTCCCGGGCTTCATGCCGCGGGAGAGATCATCGGCGGCGGCACGTTGTCGGGCGCCGGCTATGTCGGCGGCATGAGCGTCACGCCGGCGCTCGGATTCGGGCGCTGGCTCGGCGAGACCATCTTGCGATGAGCGGGATATCCAGACATGCCGCCACCGGAGCGATTATCGGCCTGGTCGTGAACTGTCACCGCCGCGGTGGTGGCAGTTCCAGTTCGCGCGCGGGCGGCAGTTCGATCTGAGCCGGCGTGCCGGGACGTTGGCGCTGCTGCGATGCCGGGCGGCGCGCGGCCTGCAAGGCAGCGAGACGCTGGACGGTAAGCGCTTCGATCGCCAGGCCGTCGCAGATCTCCGACTTGCTGCTGGAGCAGTGGAAACGTTGATCCGTCCCACGATGCAGCGACAGCGCCAGCTGGTAATACCGAATCGCCGCCGGCCCGTGGCCCAGACCCTCGGCCGCACGCCCGAGATAGAAATAGACCTGGTCGGTGCGATAGCCCGACAGGATCACCGTCTCCGCGAGCTCACGCCAATCACCCTTGTCATAGGACGACTTGGCCATATTGCTCGTGGAGGCCAGCCAGGTCGGCAAACACGCCGCGCTGCAATCCTGCACGATCTGGCCGTCGCGAAACTGCCGCCATAGCTCGGGCGTCATCTCGTCGCGCGGCGTCGCGCAGGCGGCCAGCGCCAGGAGCGCCAGGCCCGTGAGGCCGGCGCGTACATGTGAGAGCTTCATCGTGCGGTTCTCCATAAGCCCTTCTTGCCTTGGCGGGCCTTGTCTTGGGCCTCGAGATAATAGGCCGGCGCGCCGGTGCCGGCGCGGGCAAGCCCGTTGAGGATCATCGTTTCGCCGACATCGCGACGGTCGGCCGAGAAGCAATCGAACGCCGCATCGGGCCGCCGCTCACAGGTGATCGGGCTCGCCGCGCCCGTCAGCCAGGAGCGAACGACCTCGAGGAATCGAACGGGACCTGGATCGAGGGCGCCGAGCCGGATCGTGCGCGCGCCGATCTCCAGCGTCGCCGCATCCACCACACGCGTCACCGCGCCGTTGACCGGCGCATCCCACGCCGCGGCATCGCTCAGATCCTTGCGCAGCATGAAGCCGGGCGCGCCATCGGCCGGCTTCACCTCGGCCCAGACCTGACCGTCGCTACCGCGCTGTTCCTTGAGCAGCGTGAAGCGCTGGCCCGCACGGATTTGCGCCACTTGAAGTGCACGCGCGGACGGCGCGTTGCGCAGCACGCCGGGGCGTTCGGCCACGAAGACGAGTTCTGGCGGCGCTTCCGCGGCTGGCGGTGCAATGACCGGCGGTGCAATGACCGGCGGCGCAATGACCGGCGGCGCAATGGCCGGCGGTGCAGTGGCCGGCGCATCAGGCGGTGGAGTCTGAACGGGTACCGCCGCGGCCGTTGGTGCTGGCACGACAGGGCTTGCCTGTCCCGCTGGCGCTGCCGGCGGTGTGGTTGCGACTGGCGATGGTGGCGCCTCGGCTGTGCTTGAGGCACCGGCCGCTCCCGTCGATGCCGACGGCGTCGTCGCGATCGCAGGCTCGACCGGCGCCGCTACGGCTGCGGCGGGCGGTGCTGGTGGAACTGGCGCTGCCGGAACCGATACCGGCGGAACCGGGGCTGGCTGAACCGACGGCGTCGACGCGAGCGGCGCTGGAGCCGGCGTTGGCGTAACGGGAATTGGCGGGATCGGCGACGGCGCGCTCGCCGTGGCGGGCGCTGTTCCCGCGGCCATTGTGCCGCCGCCGGGATTGCCGCCGACGAGATTGGAGGTCGGCGGCGACGGCGCGACGCTCGGAGCCGGCACCATCGTGGCGACGCTCGTTGGCGGCGCCACCACGCGCAGCGTCGAGACATGGATCGTGTGCGCCGCCGACCCATCGGTGACACTCAGCACAATCGCCTGACGCAGCGTCGCATGGATCAGGCTGCGGCCATCGCCGGCATCTTCGACGGTGTCGATCTGAATCAGGAGATCGACCGATGTGGCGCGGCCGAGCATGAGCCGGTCACCCAGCTCACTCAGGGCCGCGGACGAAACGCCCAGCGCCTCGACGGGGATCGTCACCTGCAACAGGTACATGCGCTCATCGAGCACCGTCTGGAGCCCCGGTGCACCGAGCACCGGCTCGACCACGAGGCCATCGGCACCGGCGCCGAGCAAGACCGGGATGCGGAAGCGATAGACGAGATCGCTCAACTTTCCGATGCCTGGCGCCGTCAGGCTTTGCACGACAGCTTCATCCGCCGCCGCCGGCATCGGCGTTCCCATGATCAGATGATAGAGCGGCACGAGATGCGCCGGCGACAGCTCGATCCCCGTGACGACCGCAACCGGCGCAAGCGCGGGCGCCGTGGAAGCACTCGGGAAAGACTGGGCCATGCTGGACCGCACCGGCGCAACGCCGACACCAATCGCCACGATGACGGCGACGACGCTTGGCCACGCCGAATATCGACGAAGGGCCGAATATCGACGAAGGCCGGTCGGGATCATGCTGTGTCGGTTCATCTGATCCTGGACTCCGAATTCGCTGTCGCGGTCAGTGTCGCGGACGCAGTGCGCAAGGGCAAGCATTGCACCGCCACGCCTGTGGCGTATGCCTCCTGCAATGACACGCGCGATGTCTGGCCGGCCGCGCGAGCAGTTGTTACAAGCCACGCGCGACCAGAACGGAGACCGAGTATGCGGCTTGCAGTGGCCCAACGAGGCGTGCGCCTGCGAATTTGCGCGGCGGCGCTTCTGGCCGTCGCCATCCTTGTGCTGATCGCGACACCGTTCGACCGGGGCACGGCGCAAACGACGCCTGTAAATCGCTGGACGTTCTTCGTCTGGATGGCCGCCGACAATGATCTCGAACCGCAGGGCATCGAGGACATGAAGGAGATGGAGCTCGGCATTCCCGAAGAGGGCGTCGAGATCATCGTCTTCGTCGACCGGTTCACGCCCAACAGCAAGCGCTTCGGCGATTGGAGCGGTGGGCGTCTCTATCGCATTCGCCCCAATCGCGAGCGCATGAGCTTCGCCTCCGAACTGCTGCAGGAATTCGGCCCGGTCGACAGCAGTGATCCCAAGCTGTTCGCCGACCAGATGGGCGCCGCCTTCAAGCGCTTCCCGGCCGAGAAATACGGCGCGATCCTGTGGAACCATGGCGGCGGCTGGGCCTCGCTCGCGATCGACGAGCACAATCCCCAGGCGCCGGGCAAGAAGACCGGGTTGACGATCGTGCAGGCCGGCGATGCGCTGCGCGGCGGCATCCAGCAACTGGGGACGGAGCCCGGCTTACTCCCTCGCGCAGGTGGTAATCCGGGCTCCGTCCCGGGTTGAACTCCACAACACCTTGCCGTGTCGGCTCATCGGATCATGCTCTCCGGCGTCGCTGCGCAGCGGAGTGTCGCGGACGGGCGGCGCGACGGCAAGCGCGGCCCCGCTGCCTGGGGGATTTTTATCGCCCTTGCCGCGCCAGAGCCAATTGCACGATCAGGATGGCCGCCAGGATCGCCACGGCGCCGAGCGCGCCAATGAAACTCAAACGCTCGCCGAGAAACAGCCACGCCCCGAATGCGGCGAATACCGTATCGGTCGAGATGATGATCGCGGCCTCCGTGGGCGAGGTCGCGCGCAGTGCAGCCGTAAAGATCGTGAAGGTGAGCGCTCCCGAGAGTACTGCGACATAAAGGATGTCGACCCCCGCCGCGCGCAATCCCGCGATGCTGACCGGTTCCCACAGCAGCGCTCCCGAGAAAGCGATCACGCCGACCACCAGGAACTGCAGAGCGGTGAACAGCACCGGGCGCCGCAGCGGCGCGGCCAAGCCGGCGAGCACGAGATGCAACGCCCAGAATAGGGCCGAGACCGCGACCAGGAGGTCGCCGCGTCCGAACCCTCCCAGGGTTCCGCCGCCGAGCAACCACGTCCCCGCGAACGACAACGCGACCGCCCCCCAAACCGCAGGCGCGATCGCGCGGCCCATGAGCGCGAAGCTGATGAACGGCGTCGCCACCACGTAGAGCGCGGTCAGGAATCCCGTGTTCGTGACCGACGCCGTCTTGATCCCGCTCTGCTGCAGGAACGCTGCGACGAGAAAGACGCCGCCCGCCAGCAAGCTGAGCGTGGCCATCCGCCTGTCCAACGGCGCCTCGGAGCGGCGATGCTCGATGACGACCAGCGGCGCCAGCACGAGCGCGGCGACCAGCCCGCGCGCCGCCACGAACAGCAACGGCCCGACATGCGCCATCGCCGATTTCTGGAATAGAAAAGCGAACCCCCACACCGCGGCGCAGGCAAGCAGCAGCAGATCGGCATGGACACGGCGCATCACGGCCGATGGAGTTTATGAAGGAGGACGGGCAACCTCGTCAGCGCGGCACCATCAAAGTCATCGTAGAGTTGGCGCGCCCTGCTGGATTCGAACCAGCGACCTACGGCTTAGAAGGCCGTTGCTCTATCCGGCTGAGCTAAGGGCGCCGCGCAGGTGTCACAGCACGCGGTCGTAGCGAAAATTATCGGAGTAGGCGCGTAGTTTGAGCTTCGCGTCATGAGGCGTCGCGATAACCGCCTCCAGGCCGACGCGGCTCGCATAGGCTTCCGCCTCCTCGCGCGTGGCGAAGTTGAGCTGCACCTGGCCCCTCGTATCCGTGGAGCCGGACCATCCCATCAAAGGGTCGGATATTTTGGCCGCACTCGGCTCGAATTCGAGGATCCATTCGCGGGTCTTGGCTTTGCCGGACTGCATGGCCGTGCGGGTGGGTCTGAAGATTCGAGCTTGAGCAACCATGGCCGACGACACCGCAACATCCAGACGAACGCAAGAGCTAAGCTGATTTGCTCCAGCTTTGGACTGGGAGCATTGGTGATGGGCAGCGGCTGGTCGGAGCGGCGGGATTCGAACTCGCGACATCCAGCTCCCAAAGCTGGCGCTCTACCAGGCTGAGCTACGCTCCGACGGCCGCTGGCGAATGGCGGTGGGGTATAGGCGAAGCCGCCGGAACCCGCAACAATCGGCCTTGCCGCTCCGCTTTCTCATCCACCACGAGGCTCGACTCATGTCCCGAAGCTTTACTCAAGTCACCCCCGCGATTGCCACGTATATCGGCCAAACCATGCTGCACGAGGCGCCGATCCTTGCACGGCTGCGCGCCGAGACCGCACGTCTGCCGATGGCCATGATGCAGATCAGTCCGGAACAGGGTCAGTTCATGCAGCTGCTCGTCCGCCTGACCGGCGCGCGGCGCTATCTGGAGGTCGGCACGTTCACGGGATACAGCGCGCTCGCGGTGGCCCTCGCCCTGCCCCCCGACGGCCAGGCCGTGTGTTGCGACGTCAACGCCGAATGGACCGCCATCGGTCGGAAGTTCTGGGTGGAAGCGGGCGTGGCATCCAAGATCGATCTGCGCCTCGCGCCGGGGACGCAAACCCTATCGGCCCTCGTGGAGAGCGGCGCGGTCGGCAGCTTCGACATCGCCTTCATCGACGCCGACAAGACCAACTACCGCGCCTATTACGAACACTGCCTACAGCTTCTGCGGCCCAACGGATTGATCCTCGTCGACAACGTGCTGTGGGGCGGCAAGGTCGCGGATGCGAGCGTCCAGACCGAGGACACGGTCGCGATCCGCGCGCTCAACGCCCATGTCGCGAGCGACCCGCGCGTCGAGGCGAGTCTGCTGCCGCTTGGCGACGGCCTGCTGATGGCGCGCAAGAAATGATGGTCTTAACGGCGGGGCAACCATTCCTTAAGGCCGCGGCAAGGCGCGCACCCTAGACTTTTCCGCATCCTCGACCCTGGTGGGAGTTGGATGCCATGTCTCGCGTTGTCGCCTTCGTCGCTTTCGCTGCGACCGCCGCAAGCCTCGCCTTCAGCTCGGCTCGGGCCGATCAGCCGACGTCGTGTTTCAAACGCGACGATCTGCTCACGTATCTCTCCAGCAATTTCAAGGAAACGCCGATCGCCGTCGGCCTGACCGATGCCGGCATGCTGCTGGAAGTATTCTCGTCCAAGCGGGGCGAAACCTGGACGGTCGCCGTCACCACACCGACCGGGCTCACCTGCCTCATGGCGACCGGTCAGGATTGGCAACTCGCACCACGGATCGCCGCTGCCGGCCCACCGGCCTGAGCGCACTCACTGGACGTTGCGGAACAACCCGTGGCGAACGACATCGCCGGGCTTGATGCCCAGGCGTGAGACCGTGCCGCCATTGAGCTCGAGCACGCTGCGCACAGGCCCATCCGAATAGATCGACGTCTCATCGAACGGCACCGCGCGTTCGCGGATGTTCACGACCTTGCCGTCGCGGGCGATGAACAGCATGTCGAGCGGCAGGCGCGTATTACGCATCCACATCGCGACCGGCTGATCCGCCTTGAAATCGAAGATCATGCCGTGATCGGGCGGCATCGCATCCCGGTGCATCAGGCCGTAAGCGCGACGCTCGTCGCTGTCCGCGAGTTCCACCGTGAATCGATGCTGCTTGCCCGCGGCGCTGTCGATCACGAGCATCGATCGCTCGAAGCTGGGCGCGCGCTGCGGCTGCTGCGCCATCGCCGAGTCGGTGAGGAGCATGAGGATCGAAGCGACGAGGAGACGACGTTGCATGACCCAACCATGCCCTCCTCGGCGATCACGGTTCAAGCACCCTGCGAGCGATGGCCTCCACATCCGCGCGGATCGGTCCGTCATGCGGCGGATCCGCGAGGGTCGTGAACCAGGCTTCGGGACGTGGCTCGCTGCGCCGGCGGTTCCACGACAACCCGCGCAGGATGTCTTGCGCCGCTGCGGGCAGGCGTTCGGGAACGGCAATGCCATTGAGCGTCGCCCAGATGCCGCTCCAGCACCGCGCCACGCTCCACGGATTGTAGCCGCCGCCGCCGAGCACGAGCAGCCGCGGGGCACTGCCCATCAAATCCCCGACCGCACGCCAATAGGCCTGGTTCGACAGGGCAAGACCGCTCATCGGATCATCGGCGAGCGCATCGGCGCCGCATTGCAGCACCAGTGCCTCCGGTGCGAAAGCCGCCAACAAAGGTCGCACCGCCTCGTCGAGAAGAAAGCCGAGCTCCGAATCGTTGAACCCCGCAGGCACGGGAAGATTGCGCGCCGAACCGCCGGCGCGGTCCGCGAGCTTGCCGGAATGGGGCCAGCGTCCGGCTTCATGGATGGAGATCGCGAGGACGCGCGGATCGCCGGTGAACGCGATCTCGACGCCATCGCCGTGATGGGCGTCGAGATCGACATAAGCAACGCGGGTAAGGCCCGAATCCAGCATCGCCAGCATGCCCAGCACCGGATCGTTGAAGAAGCAGAAACCCGACGCACGGTCGCGCAGGCCGTGATGCGTGCCGCCTGCCGGCGCATGGACGATTCCGCCGTGCGCGAGCAGCGAAGCCGCGAGGATCGTGGCGCCGCATGACGTCGCCGGACGGCGAAACACGTCACCGAAGATCGGGTTGCCGTTGCGACCGATGTTCCAGCGCAGGCTCTCCGCCTCGGTGACCTGCTGGTCGCGTTCGGCGGCCATCACGGCCGCGACATAGGCCGGATCATGAAAGCGCGCGAGTTGCGCTGGCGACGCACAAGGCGAGTCGATGTAGCTCGATTCGTCCAACCAGCCGAGCGCGCGGCACAGATCCATCACCGCAGACACGCGTGGAATGCCGAGCGGATGCGTCGAGCTATAGCGTGAAAGGCGATAGATCTCGCTGCCGATGAACCGCGGCCGGCCGCTCTGCGCGCGCGCCGAGCTCACGGCGCCGCTTCCGCCTCGCGCGCCTCGGCCTGCTGCGTCCACATCCGCGCGTAGACGCCGGCCTGGCCAAGCAAGGTCGCATGATCGCCGCTCTCAACGACGCGGCCATCCTGCAGCACGACGATCTCGTCGGCGTCGACGATCGTGGACAGGCGATGCGCGATCGTGACGGTCGTCACGCCGCGGGAGATCTGGCGCAGCGATTCCTGGATCGCGCGTTCCGTGCGGGTGTCCAACGCCGAAGTCGCCTCGTCGAAGATCAGCACACGCGGTTGCTTGAGGATCGTGCGCGCGATCGCGACACGCTGGCGCTCGCCGCCCGAGAGCTTCAGGCCACGCTCGCCGACCTTGGTCTGATAGCCATCGGGAAGTCCCATGATGAAGTCATGGATGCGGGCAAGCGAGGCCGCCGCCTCGACCTCGCTCGGACTCGCGGCGGGGCGGCCATAGGCGATGTTGTAGAAGATCGTGTCGTTGAACAGCACCGTGTCCTGCGGCACGATTCCGATCGCCGCGCGCAGCGACGCTTGCGTCACATCGCGCAAATCCTGGCCATCGATCCGGATGGCGCCGCTGCCGACGTCGTAGAAACGAAACAGCAGCCGCGCGATCGTGGACTTGCCCGCTCCGCTCGGCCCGACGATGGCGAGGGTGCGACCAGGCGGCACGTCGATGCCCACCCCCTTGAGGATCGTGCGGCGCGGATCATAACCGAACGTCACGTCGTCGAAAGTGACTCGCCCTCCCGTGACGGCGAGCGGCTTCGCGTCGGGACGGTCGCGCACTTCGATATCGACCTCGAGCAGCGTGAACATGCGGCTGAGATCGGTCAGCGATTGACGCAGTTCGCGATACATCATGCCGAGGAAGTTGAGCGGCAGGTAGAGCTGGATGAGATAGGCGTTGACCATTACGAAGTCACC
>JANNTF010000105.1:0-3984 GCA_031403455.1 Alphaproteobacteria bacterium
TTCGCGCCCTTGAGGATGCGGTCGACATACGACGCGGCGCGGCAATGCTGGTCGACGAAGTCCGAGCCGTAGGACATCAGGCCGCCTTCGACCGTGAAGATGAGGTTGGAATAGATGGTGGGTACACGGTGGCGAGCCGCGGACTCGGGGAGCAGCCGGCGATGAAGGGAGGTGAAGGAGTCGGGCATCACCACCATTCCGGTGCCCGGAACGCTCGCCAAGGCAGCGATCGCAGCGTCGATCGCCGAGGGCTCGCGGACAATGGCGGGGATCAGCGTCACACCGAGTGAGGGTGCGGCTTCGGCCAATGCCGGCCAGAAAAGTTGATGCGGGGCGGTGTCCGGATTGAAGATCGCCCCGACGCGCGTGATGGCGGGCGAAACCTGCTTGAGCAGCTGCAGCCATTTGCCGGCGATGGCGGGCTCGTAGCTGCTGAAGCCGGTGATGTTGCCACCGGGCCGCGACAGGCTCGTCACGATGCCGTCGCCGATCGGATCGGCGAGGCCGGCGAACACGATCGGGATCATCTGGGTCGCCTGCCGGAGGGCGCGCATCGGCGGCGTATTGGTGCCGAGGATCACGTCAGGTCCGGCGCTCACCAACTCCCGCGCCAGGGCCGCAGCGCGCGCCGCATCGCCGGCAGCCCAGCGGATGTCGAGGCGGATGTTGCCGCCGTCCGTCCATCCCAGCTCGCGCATACCCTTGCGGAACGCCTCGAGACGGGTCTGCCCCACCGGGTCGCCTTCGGCGTTTCCCATCAACACGCCGATCCGCCTCGGTGTGCCTTGCTGCTGCGCCCGCGCGACCAGCGGCGATGCAAGCGTGCCGCCGAGGAGAGCCGTGAATGCGCGTCGCTTCATTCGATCACCTCGTTTGCCGTGCAGGTCCCGACTTCACTCACCGCGGACCTGTGTCCGCCTGGATGGCCCATCGTCGCTTTGACCCGGAGGCCCCTGGAGGCTACTTTACGCCTCATGAAAAAGATCGGCCTGAAGGCGCTCAAGAACCAGTTGAGCGCATATATCCGTCTTGCCGCGTCCGGCGAGCGTGTGGTGGTGACGGACCGCGAGCGCGTCGTCGCCGAAATCGTGCCGCCGCGCGCGACGGCGAAGGCCGCGACGCCGGAGGCGAGATGGGCAGCGCTGGTTCGGCTCGGCATCGTGCGACCGGCGACGCGCCGGCTTGCCGCGATGCCGAGACGTTTCCCGATCATGGAGCGCGACGAGCTCATGAAGGAGCTCGACGCGGATCGCGCCGAGCGATGATCTATCTCGACAGCTCGGTCGCCCTGGCGGTGCTGTTCACCGAGATGCGAGCGCCGCCGCGGGAGTTCTGGCGCGCCGGTTTCGTCGCCAGCCGGCTGCTCGAATACGAGGTGATGAACCGCGTCCACGCGCAACGGCTGGACGCCGCGAAGGTCGCTGCCGCCCGGGAGCTGATCGAGGGCGTCGAGCTGGTCGAATTGACGCCGGCCGTCCTTGTTCGCGCGCTCGCGCCCTTCCCGTCGCGCGTGCGCACGCTGGACGCGCTGCATCTCGCCACCATGGTCTATCTTCGCGAGCAGCAGCAGGACATCGTGCTGGCGACCTACGACGAACGGCTCGCCGCCGCGGCCGCGGCGCTCGGCTTCGCGCCGGCTCGGCTCTAGTCCCCCGCGCCTCACTCGATCACCTCGTCGGCGGCGGCGAGCAGCGCGGGTGCGAGCGTGAGGCGGAGCGCCTTGGCCGTCTTGAGGTTGACGACCAGCTCGAAATGCGTCGACTGAATCACCGGCAAGTCGGCGGGCCGCCCGCCCTTGAGGATGCGGCCGACATAACGACCGCTCTGCCGATACCCGTCACTCAGACTGGTACCGTAGCTGACCAGCCCGCCGGCGAGCGCGAATTCGCGCTGGTCGTACATCGTCGGTATGCCGTGTCGCGCGGCGAGCGCCACGAGCTGCTGGCGCTGGCTGAGGTAGAGAGCGTCGGCGCCGATGAGCAGAGCGGTGATTCCGCGCCGCGAGAATTCCAGGAATGCGGCGTCGATGCCGGCAGCGTCGCGCGCTTCCAGGATGTGCACCGGCAGCGCAAGGGCGCGTTCGGCGCTGCGCGCCTCCACCACCTGGCCGGCGTAATTCTGATTGTCGGGATTGAGCAGCACGCCGAGCGCTGTCGGCGCTGCCACGAGGTCGCGCAGTAGCTCGAGGCGCTTCGATAGGAGCGCTGCGGCCAGAATGCTCACGCCGGTGACGTTGCCGCCCGGCCGATTCAGGCTCGCGATCAGGCCGAGCTGCACCGGATCCCCCCCGGAGACGAAGACGATCGGAACATCGCGCGTCGCGGCCTTCGCCGCCAGTGCCGGCGGGGGACCACCGCCGGTCGCGATCACGGCGACCCGCTGGCCGACGAGTTCACGTGCCAGCGCCGGCAGCCGCGCATAGTCGCCTTCGGCCCAGCGGAACTCGATCGAGACGTTTTCGCCGTCGCGATAGCCGCTCTCTCGCAAACCCTCTAGGAAGGCGCGGATCTGCGCTTCGATTGATGCCGGCGACGACGCAAGAAGGAACCCGATCACCGGCCGCGGCGTGCCTTGCTGCTGCGCCCGCGCGACCAGCGGCGATGCAAGCGTGCCGCCGATGAGAGCCGTGAATGCGCGTCGCTTCATTCGATCACCTCGTCGGCCTGTGCGAGCAGAATTGACGGCATGGAGATGCCGAGCGTCGAGGCGGTCTTCTGGTTGACGATGAACTCGAACCGGCTCGCCTGATAGAACGGGATGTCGCCCGGGTTGGCGCCTTTCAGGATCTGCGCGATGACGGCTCCGGCGCGGCCAAAAAGGAGCGGGTAGTCGGGTCCGAAGGACAACAGCCCGCCCTGCTCGGAGAAAAAGCGATCCGGGTAGATCGCCGGCAGCCGGCCAAGAGCCGCCAGCTCGATGATCAGTCGGCTCCACGACCAGTTCTCGGCCGAATCGCCGACGATCAGCGCGTCAGCGCGGGCCGCCTCGATCGCAGCGAACGCGCGGCGATACTCCGCTTCCCCGATCGGCAACTCCAGCGCCGCCGGAAGGAGCAGCACGCCGATCCGCGACGCCGCTTCCTTCACCGGCGCCAGCAGGACGGGCGAGTCCCAAACCGCGCGCGGCGTCAGATAGGCGATCCTGGAAGCGTGGGGCGCGGCCTCCCGCAGCAGCTCCAGATGCTTTGCGTAGAAGCCGATGCCGCCATCCGGCGCTACCCCGGTGAGGTTGCCACCTGGTCGCGCGAGGCTGGGGATGAGGCCAAAGGCGACCGGATCGGAGGCGACGGCGACGATCGGGATCGTCGCCGTCGCGGCTTTCATATGCGCCGCGATGCGAGCCGTGGCGCAATAAATGACGTTTGGCTTCGAAGCCGCGACACGACGCGCCAAGTCGGCAAGGCCATCGGCCTGACCGTCGCCGAAATGGCGCTCGATGACGAGGTTCCGCCCCTCGTCAAAACCCGGCTGCCGCAGTTCGTCGAAGAAAGGCCGCCAATAGCGTCCACCTGCCGCTTCGTTCAGGAAACCCGCCGAGGGGGAGGGATTCACACCCGCGACCCGGTAGACACCCCCCGGCTGCTGCGCATGCGCGGCGATCGGCCATAGCGCGCCCGCGCTGCCGAGAAGAGCGAGGATGCCGCGTCGCCTCACTCGATCACCTCGTCGGCAAGCAGCAGAAACCGCTCGGATATGGCGAGATTCATGTCTTTCGCAGTCTTCAAATTGACGATCAGCTCGTATCGAATTGGGGCCTGAATCGGTAGATCGCCAGCGTTTTCACCTCTGAGTATGCGTTCGACGTAGGACGCAGAACGTTGGTATTGATCGACGAGGTTTGCGCCATAGGAAACCAGCCCACCCTCTATCACCATATTGCGGAACGGATAGATTGCAGGCAGCCGATTCCGGCGTGCCAAGTCGATGATCAATGCTCGGTGCGTCACGATGAATGGGTCGGGCAATACAATCAACCCAGTGCCGG
>JANNTF010000106.1:0-4474 GCA_031403455.1 Alphaproteobacteria bacterium
GTCCGCCCAACGAGGATGGCGACGTGATGGTCTCGGTGGAAGGGCTCATGCCGTCCAAGCCCGCCGTCAAGCTAGACGTCCGTGTTCGCCAGGTCCGCAGCGCGCAAAAAGTCATCGACGTCGCCATCGAAGGTGTCTCGATGGCGATGACTCAGCGCGATGAATTCGCCTCCGTCATCCAGCGTGGCGGTGGAAATCTGGAAGCCCTGCTCGCCAGTTTGCGCGAGAGGGTGGGCCAGCGCTGAAACTGCGCCTGCGTTCTGGGGGGCGGCGCTCCAACGACAGGATCAACGAGCCATGATCATCGTCGAGGTCACCGAGCGTGG
The DNA here is from genome assembly GCA_031403455.1 of Alphaproteobacteria bacterium. GTDB lineage: Bacteria > Pseudomonadota > Alphaproteobacteria > CACIAM-22H2 > CACIAM-22H2 > CAIOSQ01. Next base: position 327 of record JANNTF010000106.1, read on the forward strand.
CCGCCGCAAATCGGCACGTGTCATCTTCGATGATGACGGGCTCGCCGATCTCTTCGAGATCCATGCGCATTCGCGTGGCGCGGAAACTGTCCGTCTCCCGGCGCGCGCCGCGCGCGAGCATGTCGGCCAATTGCGCGAACGTGCCGCAAAGCGCTCTGATTGGCGCGCCGGCAGCGACGCAACCGAGCTCACGAAGCGGATCTCCAACGCCAAGATGACCGAACGGCTGCGTGACGTCGTCCTGTCGGTTCGTGTGCCGCGCGCGGTGCAGTCCGAACTCGAGCGCATCGGCAAGCTCGCCGGACGAACTCCCGAACAGATCATCCGTGCATCGGTCCTCGCCTTCATCAAGGCGGCGAGAGAGCGTTAGGACCACTCAACCCGGCCGCCCGTCCGGACGCGCGCGCAACAGCATCGGCGCGTAGACCACGACGAAGATCGCGAAACCCGCACTCCACGACACCCCACTTGGAATGATCAGGAGCGACCAGCCAAGAGCCGCGGATGCCACGCGAAGCGTCGCGCCGACGACGACCAGGCTGAACGCAAGGGCCATCCACCGGCCCGCGACGAGTTCCCTGCCGGTATGGCCGAGCGCCGCGCGCGACATGACCGCCAGCGCCATCGTCCCCACCGCGCCGCCGCCCAGCGCATGCGTGACCGAAGCAAGCACCACGACATCGAGCGCGGCGAGAGCGATCAACGCGAGCGCAACGACGAGCCACGCATAGCCGAGATGCAGGACCGCGACGAGCGGCACGCCGACGCTTCGCCAGCCTTGCCAGCGCGCCAGCCGCCACGCATTGGCGACGGTTGCGGCCCCCGCGACAGCAGCCACTAGCGGACCTTGGAGATCGATCGCCCACGCAAGCATCGCCGCAGCGAGCAGCGCCAGTGCAACGGCGTCGAGCCTCGGCGCAGGAGCGATGACGACGGGATGTCCGGCCATGCGCATGCCGCCAAGCGTAAAGGCGGGGACGATCCGCCCGCCGACGAGCGCAATCATGATCGCGAACACCGCGAGGGCACCGTGGATCGCAGCGATGCCTACACCAGCGAGCAATCCGGTGCGCTCGCCATGCCAGAGCATATTGAGCGCAGTGAGAACGATCACGGCCACAACAAGCACGCCGTTGCGCCGAGCAGAGCGCACCAGTATCCCTGGCGCGACGGTTCCGGCCAAAGCCGGTAAGAAGGCGATATCAACGGCGGCGAACAAGATGCTGTGCTCGATCGGCGAGAAGGCAAGCACGCGTGCCGCCAGCCAGATCGCAAACAGCACGATCAGCTTCACGCCCCGGACCGGCCCCGTCGCTGTCCAGTTCGGAACGGCCGTCAGAAGGAACCCAGCCAGTGCTGCCGTCGTGAAGCCGAAGGCGAGCTCGTGACCGTGCCAGAGAACGTCGAACCGTGCGGGCATGCCGCCATCGTGCCAAGCGTGGACCCAGATCATCAAAGCCATGACGGCCTGGATGCCTGCGCCGAGGAAGAAGGGACGAAATCCGTAGCGGAACAACGGCACAGGAAAATCGGTCTCATCGCGTGCCGGCGCGGCCGTCACTGTCGCTCCCGGATTCATGCGGCGACATTCCTCTCCAGCTCCAGGCCATCGATGCGCGCGGCGGCCGCGAGTTCTGCGACGAACTCCCTCACCGCCCGACGCCATGCCTGCGCCCGCAGTTGATCGGCGATCCGGGAGCGCACGTGTTCATAGGGAAGGACCTGCCCGTCGGCACGCGCCAGACAGCGCACGACGTGGAAGCCGTAGCGGCTCGCCACCGGTGCCGGGCAGAGTTCGCCGGCGTCCAGACTGAACAGAAAAGTCTCGAACTCCGGCACCGTGGTGCCGCGCGTGATCTGTCCGAGCATGCCGTCATTCGTTCGCGACGCGCATTCGGATTGCGTGCGCGCGAGCTCACCGAACCGGGAAGGCGCGACGGCCAGATCCGCGAGCAGACGCTCTGCCTTCCGCTTCGCACTGGCGCGTCCCTCCGGATCGTCCGGCGCAGCGGCGATCAGGATATGTTGCGCTTCCACAAGATCCGGCGACCGCATCCGTTCGGGATGCTGCTCATAGGCGTGGCGACACGCCGCCTCGTCGGGCTCGTCGATCTCCACGACGGCATCGAGCAGCGCATCGATCGGGTCGGTCTCGTCGCCCAAGCCCCGCCGGACGGCCTCCTGAGTGACGAGTTCGCGCACCGCGAGCGCACGCGCCGCTTCGTGCCGGGCCGTGGCGACATCGATAGCGGGGTGATACTGCATTTCCGCAAGGATCTCCGCCTCGGTGATCGTGCGATCGTTGATGCGCAAGCTCATGGCACGCCCCGCCGCGCGGGTGCAGGGCTGCGACCGCCACGACGGCGCACGATCTGATAGGGGCGCAGGACGTACCAGATCGGCGCCGACCAGACATGGACCAATCGGCTGAACGGGAAGACGAGGAAGATCGTCATGCCCAGGACGATATGCAGGCGATACGGCCATGCGATACCGGCGACCATATCCCCGGCTCCGGCACGGAAGGTCACGATACGCTGCGCCCACTCGGACAATTGGATCATGACGCTGCCATCGGCGTGCGACAGCGAGATGGGCAGCGTCACCAGGCCAAGGACGAGTTGCACCCAAAGGATCACCAGGATGGCGTGGTCCATGGTGGTGCTCGTGGTGCGGATGCGGGCATCCGTGAACCGGCGATGCAGCAGGAGCGTCAGGCCGACAAAGCAGAGAACGCCCGCGATGCCGCCCGCCACGATCGCCAACAATTGCTTGGCCGGTGCAGAGATGAAGTAGTGGTAGACCGCGGGCGGCGTGAGCAACCCGACGGCATGCCCCATGAGCAGGAACAGAATGCCCACATGGAAAAGATTGGAGCCCCATCGCAGCTGCCTGGCCCGCAGCATCTGGCTGGATCCCGAGCGCCAGGAATACTGCTCGCGATCGAAGCGCACGAGGCTGCCGATCAGGAAGACGCTCAGGCAGACATACGGATAGATCTCGAAGAAGAACTTGGTGAGGTAGTCGCTCATGGCGATCTCCACGCTTATCGAGCGGTGAACTGGGACGGCGTGGTGCCGGCGCAGCTCGAATCGGCAACGGGCGGTGAAGCGCCAAACGTGACGTTGGCCTCCTCCCAGGCGCGATCGATCGCTTCAGGGCTCTCCTCGTCGACCTCCGGCTCGGGCTCGATCGGCGCGATCCGGATCGCCGCGATCTTCATCAACGCGGTGAACAAGGCGGCGTAAGCGCTGCCCCGCTTCTCCAGTCGCGCATGGATGCGCGAGAGGATCGGAGTCGTCTCGGCGAGGTGCTCACGCGCGACGTCGAACGGCATCAGCGACAGGAACTCCAGCACCAGAGGCAGATAGTCCGGCAGTTCCTTGGCCGTCACGTCGAAGCCATGGCGCTCGTACAGCTCGACCAGATCGAGCATCGCCTTGCCGCGGGATCGTGCATCGCCATGCACGTGCTCGAAGAGATGCAGCGACAGGCTGCGCACGCGGTCGAACAGCGAGAGATGCACCGCCTGGCGATCCACCAGATCGCCGGTCGCAAGCTCGTCCATCAGCGCGAATAGGTCGTTGCACGAATCCTGCGGCAGCATCTTCTCCGCGTCCACCACGCGCCGAAGTTCCGGCAAGGCCGCGATCAGCTCCGGCGTCGGATAGTCCATCAACCGCGCGAGCGCACGATACGTCTTCATCACTTGACCTCCATCGGCGTGCGCACCGGCGTCTTGCTGCCGCCCGCGAACAACCCCTTGCCGTCGAGCCCATCGGCGCAGCCATTGCCGAAGGAGAAGCCGCACTCGCCGCGCAGATCGAACGTGTTCTCCGCGTACTCGCGATGCGTGGACGGGATGACGTAGCGATCCTCGTAATTGGCGATCGCCATGTATTTGTACATGTCTTCGATCGCCGCGCCGGTGAGACCGACACGCTTGGCAATATTCTCATCGATCAAGCCGTCGACGGTTTTCGCCCGCATGTAGGCGCGCATAGCAAGCATGCGTTCCAAACCAAGCGCCACCGGCTCTTCCTTGCCCGCGGTCAGCAGGTTGGCGAGATATTTGAGCGGAATGCGTAATGAACGCACATCCGGCATTTCGCCATCATGACCGATCTTGCCGGCAGCGGCGGCAGATT
>JANNTF010000107.1:0-3714 GCA_031403455.1 Alphaproteobacteria bacterium
CGGCATAGGTCTTGAAGTCGAGCGTGCGCGACAACCCGTAGGTCGTGACATAGGTGTGCAACGGGATCCAATAGGCCTGCTCCGTCGCGCGCTTGATGACCGCGTTATAGGCGGTCTTGCGCACGGCCTGATCCATCGTGCTGCCGGCTTGCTCGAGCAGCTTGATCAGCTCCGGATCGCGCGCGTAATCGTCGGCGCCGCCGCCGAAATAGACCGGCATGATCGCGGACACGTCGTTGATCGAGAACGAACCCCAGCTGCCCATGTTGGTCGGGCTCTCGCCGCGCTGGTTGCGCTGGATGACCGCCTGGACCTGGAGCTGGCTGAGCCGCGCCTTGATCCCGACAGCGTTGAGATAGCTCTGCACCGACGCCGCCCATTGCGGGAGGACATAGGTGACGAGTTCGGTGTCGAAGCCGTTGGGGAAGCCGGCCTCGGCCAGCAGCTGCTTGGCCTTCGCGGGGTCGTAGCCGTATTTCATCGCCGCGTCGGCATCGCATCCGAATTGCGAGGGATAGCAGGGCGCCGGCGGCACGCGCGAGCCACCCTGCACGAGCTGCTTGGCGATCTGCTCGCGATCGATCGCGTGGAAGATCGCCTGACGGACTTTCAGCTTCGTGAGCGGATTATCCGCCCCGCTGCGGCCAGCCGCGTCCATGCCCAGAAATCCGATACGCATCGATTCCTGGCGCAGCGCCTGGAGGGTCGGCATCTTGCCGATATTGTCGAATTGATCGGGATTGAAGTTCCAGATGAAATCCGTGCGGCCCGCCAACAGCTCGGTCATTTCAGTGGCGGCGTCGTGCACGAAGCGGACCTGGAGCTTGCCGATCGCCGGCTTGCCCTTCGGCGAATCCGCGTAGTAATCCGCGAAGCGTTCGAAATCGACCTGACCGGCTTCGACCTTGGTGACCTTGTACGGCCCCGCGCCGACCGGCGCCTTGGCATAGGCTTCGGCGCCGACACGCTCGCGATAGGCTTTGGGGTAGATCGGAATCACCAGCGCGAAATATTCCAGGGCCGCCGGGCTCGGACGCTTCAACGATACCCGGACCTTGAAATCGTCGATCTTCTCCGCCTTCTCGATCCAGTTGACGTTGCTCGGCACCGAGACCTTGGAGTCCGCCGCGCTCACGGTGTTCAGCGTGTAGACGACATCGTCTGCCGTGAACGCGTCGCCGTTGTGGAACTTGACGCCGCGGCGCAGTTCGAACTCGATCGTCTTGTCGTCGACGAGCTTCCAGGATGTCGCGAGCAGCGGCTTCTGGGCGAAGGTCTCGGGATCGCGATAGACCAGCGTGTCCCAGGCCTGATGCCCGAGGACGACGCCGGTGCGGAGCTGGTTGTAATAGGGATCGATGTTCACCACCGCGTCACGAAACACGATGCGCAGCGTGTCGGCCGATTTCTGGGCCTGGGCCGTGGGCGCCGCGAGCGCGACGCCCAGCGCGAATGCCGCCAAGACGAGCTTCTTTTTCATGATCCCTCTCCGAGAGTCCCAGGTGGCAATAGTGTAGAGACTGCCTCAGGCCGAGGATAGGTCGGCGACTTGCCTACCCCACACTTCAACCGAGGTTTGCCCCGATGAGTGCCGATCGTCCCGCGCCCCGCATCGCCATCGGCGGCTTCATGTTGGAGTCGAACAGCCATGCGCCGGTCGCCACGCGCGCCGAGTTCGAGTCCAATGTGGTGCTGTCCGACGACGCCTTGATGGCCGATCTGCGCGCCCAGGCGCCGCGCTCGCCGCGCACACTCACCGGCTTCGTCCATGCGATGAACGCGGGCGCGCCATGGGTTCCCGTCCCGACGATCCTCGCGGCGCTGGGCGCGAGCGGCTCTTGCGATCAGGAATTCCTCGACTGGTATGTCGCCGAGTTGATCCGCCGGCTGAAGCAAGCCGGTCCGCTCGATGGCATCTTCCTGTCGCAGCATGGCGCGGCCGATGCGACGGGCGATGTCGACCCCGACGGTACGATCTTCCGCCGCGTTCGCGAGGCAGTCGGCCCGGATGTGCCCGTCGTCGCCACGCTCGATCTTCACGCCAATGTCAGCGAGGAGATGGTGCGTCACAGCGATGTGCTGGTCGGCTATCGCACCAATCCGCATGTCGACATGTGGGAGCGCGGCGCGGATTGCGCGCGTCATCTGCGCGCGATCCTCGCCGGGCTGCGTACCCATGTCGCGTTTCGCAAGCTGCCGCTCGCGCCGCCGTCCGTCACGCAAGGCACAGCCGCCGGCTCCCCCTATGCCGACATCATCCGCTTCGGGCAGGCGCGCGTGCGCGACGGCGTCATCGACGTTTCCGTGCTCTCCGGCTTCACCAGCGGCGATACGCCAAAGAACGGCATGTCGATCATCGTGACAGCCGATGCGCGCGACAAGGCGGAGTCGGTCGCACGCGAGGTGGCGAGTTTCGCATGGTCGCAGCGCGCGCGTTTCGTGCCGCGGCTGATCACGCTCCAACAGGCGACGGCCCGGGCGCTGACCGCCGGCCGCGATCAGACGACACCGCCGCTGCTCTTCGCCGATGTCGCCGATAATCCTGGCGGCGGCGGTCGCGGCAATACGACATGGATCCTCGAGGCTTTCCACGTGGCAGGCGTCGCCGAATGCGTGATCGGGCCATTCTTCGATCCCGCGCTCGCCGCCGAGGCGCACGCAATCGGAGTCGGCAAGAGGTTCGAGGTGCGGTTCAACCGCAACGAGGATCACGAATTCTCGCGTCCCTTCATCGCGCCGGGTCAGGTCATCGCGCTCTGCGACGGAAATGTCGTCGGCCGGCGCGGCATCGGCAAAGAGCGGCAACTCCGGCTCGGCGCCGCCGCGCTGATCGAAATCGGCGGCATCCGCGTCGTCGTCGGCACGAGCCGCCAGCAGGCTTCCGACCCCGGGTATTTCGAGATGCTCGGGATCGATCTGGCGCGCGTGCGCGCCCTCGTCGTCAAGTCGCGCGGGCACTTCCGTGCCGCCTTCGACGAATTCTTCAGCGACGATCAGATCCTCGAGGTCGATGTCCCCGGGCTCACGACCCCCGTGCTCGCCCGCGTGCCATGGCGGCGCATTCCGCGACCGATCTATCCGCTCGATCCCGACACGTCCTGGAACCCCGCCTGACGCCGCACCGCGGATCCAGTCGCCGCTCTGATCAGGAAACGGCTTGGATGAAACGAGCCGCGCCGTGTGGCTGGATCTGCTCCTCGCCGACACGCGGTGTCATCTGCTCCAGGAACATGCTGACCGCCTCCGAGGGATCGATGACGCGATTTCGTCCGGCTTGCTTCGCGCGGTACATCCGCGCGTCCGCGAGCGCAACCAGCGCTCCCGCATCGATGAGCGCATCGGCGTTCAGCTCGGCGATGCCGACGCAAGCCGTTTGGGGGCTGCCATCGGGACGTATGCCCAGCCCATGCACCGCCAGCCGCGCGATGGCACGCCGCGCCCCGGCGGCATCGGTGTCTGGCAGCAGCATGACGAACTCCTCCCCGCCCCAACGAATGACCGAATCCTGACTGCGGAGCACCGTACGCATCGCCTTGCCGGCGCTGGCGAGCATACGGTCCCCGGCGTCATGTCCATGCGTGTCGTTCACGCCCTTGAAATTGTCGAGATCCATCAAGGCCACGGCCAGCGGTGCCTTTCGACGACGCGCACCCTCGACATGCGCGGCGAGGATCTCGTTCCCGACCCGACGCGTGAGCGCTTCGGTCAGGGGAT
>JANNTF010000108.1:0-1326 GCA_031403455.1 Alphaproteobacteria bacterium
GACGCTGGCGCTCGCCGCCGGAGAGGCGCATGCCGCGATCGCCGAGAACCGTATCGAGCCCCTGCGGCAGCGACTGGACGAAGCCGTCGGCCGCGGCCATGCGCAAGGCCGCATGGATCTCGTCATCTCCGGCGTCGGGGCGCGCCCAGCGCAAATTCTCGCGCACGCTGGCATGGAACAGCGTCGTCTCCTGCGGCACGTAGCCGACCGTGCGGCGCCACGCCTTGAGTGCGCCGGAGTCGAGCGGCTTCCCGTCGACGGTGATGCGTCCGGCACTTGGCTCGAGCAGACCGATGAGCAGGTCGGCAAGGCTCGTCTTTCCGGCGCCGGACTCGCCGACGATTGCGGTGATCCGACGCGCGGGCACCACGAGATCGATCCCCGAAAGCGAAGCAAGCTGCGAGTCCGGGAAGCGAAACGACACGTCGGTGAGCGTGATCGCCTCGGCGAGCACGGGCGCCGTCTCGCGCGACACCTGGTCGTCCTCCCGAGCGGCGTCGAGGCGCGAGACGAGCGCCGCGTAGGCATCGACCGCCGGCAAGGCGAAACGGATCTCGTTGAGATCGGCGTGCAGGTTGGAGAATCGCGGCAGGAACTGCGTGAAGACGACAGCGAGCACGATCAGCTCGGTGGGCTGCACGCCGACGAAACCCACGGCGAAATGGACGAAACCGACCACGATCAGGGCCGCGCCGATCGAGTAGGCATTGCGCATCACCGCCTGGATCCGCGTGAACGCCATCAGCTCCGCGAGCTTTGTTTGCCCGGCGGCGCGAAAGGCGGTGACCTGCCGCTCCTCGTTGCCAAGCGCCTTTGCGAGCTTCAGGCTCTCGAGGCTCTCGGAGAGCATCGCGAAGATGCGCTGCTCGGTGGCGCGCACGCTGCGTCCTGCGGAATCCACGCGGCGGTCGAGCGGCTTGAGGAGCAGTTGCAACACGATCGCCGCCGCGAGCGCGGTGAGCGCGACGAGCGGCGAGAGGTAGAGCGCGATGGCGATCTGGATGGCGATCATCACGGCGTCGTCCAGCAGCGTCATCATCGCGCGCGCCAGCGCGGCCATGCGGCCGATGTCGGAATGGACCATGTGCCCGATCTCCGAGCCGCGCATGCGCAGGACGCAGAGCCACTCCGCCCGTACCAGGGCCTCGAAGAAGCGATCACGCAGATTGCGCGCCAACCCCTCGGAAATATGGGTGCGCAGCGTCGCGTAGGCGTAGCGCAGCATCGATTGCGCAGCGACGAGCACGACGAACGCGGCAAGTCCCATGCCCAGGGTGAGTTCGGCGCCCAACCGCGCGAGCAGACCGCGCACGATCTCGACGAGCG
>JANNTF010000109.1:0-1833 GCA_031403455.1 Alphaproteobacteria bacterium
CTCAGCGCGTCGCATCCCGAGTACTACACGACGGACATGCTCGACGGGCTGGAGGCGTTCCTGCGCGACGGCGGCCGCTTCATGTATCTCGGCGGCAACGGCTTCTACTGGCGCACGGCGTTCCATCCGACTCTGGCCGGCGTGGTCGAAGTGCGGCGCAAGGGGCTCGGCTTCCTCGGACCGACGGCCGTGCCCGAGGGACATTTCAGCATCACGGGCGAGGTCGCCGGAACCTGGCTCAGCGTCGGCCGGCCGCCCAACATGATCGCCGGCGTGGGCTTCATCACCCAGGGCTTCGATACATGCGAGGGCTATCGTCGCACGCCGGCCAGCCGCGACCCGCGCTCGGCGTTCGTCTTCGCCGGCGTGCCCGAAGAGATCATCGGCGATTTCGGCATGCTGCAGGGCGGTGCCGCCGGCTACGAAGTCGATCGCGCCGATCCGGCCTTGGGCACGCCGGCGCACGCGCTGGTGCTCGCTTCGTCGGAGAATCACTCCAACATCTACGAAGTCTCGGTATCGTCCTTCATGGACCTGGTGCCGAAGCGCGATCCCGGCGCATCAGACCAGATCCGCGCCGACATGGTGTTCTTCGAAACGCCGGGCGGCGGTGCGATGTTCTCGGTCGGCTCGATCGCCTGGTGCGGCAGCCTCGCGCATAATGGCTACGACAACAACGTCGCGCGGGTGACGGAAAATGTGCTGCGCCGCTTCATCGATCCGACGCCGTTCAGCATGATTTGAAACCAGCCCCCGGGATATCGGGGTCTCTCCGAGGAGGATACGAGGCATGACGATGACATCGAACCGAATCGCGGCGGCGGCTCTCGCCGCCGTGGCGCTGGCCGTGCTGGCACCCGATGCCCGCGCGCAGGCGCGCTTCGAATGCGCGCGCAAGGGCGGCGACCTGATCTTCGGGTTGGAAGCGAAGGTGCCGACCTACGATCAGCATGTCTCGACCGCCGGCGCGGCGCGCAACATCGCCGCGCATATGTTCGAGGCGCTGATGACGCGCGACGAGAAGGTGGCGCCGATGCTCGGACTCGCGGAATCGATGACCGAGAGTCCGGATGGCAAGACTTACACGTTCAAGCTCCGCAAGGACGTGCAGTTCCACAACGGCAAGACGATGACCTCCGCCGACGTCCTGGCGTCCTATGAGCGCTATAAGCGCGTCGGCGTCGAGCGCGGCTCGTTCACGATCGTCGATCGCTGGGAGGCGCCGGATGCGGACACCTTCGTCGTCCATCTCAAGGAGCGGCAGGCGACCTATCTCGACAGCTTCTCCAACTTCACCGCGCCTGTGGTGATCATTCCCAAGGAGAACGCGGATGCCGAGGCCAATCGTCTGCCGGCGGTCGGCACCGGTCCCTACCAGCTCGTGGAATACGGCGACACGCAGATCAAGCTGAGGCGCTTCGACGGTTTCAAGCCCGACATGCGGCACACGCAGCCCACGGGCTTCGGCGGCTACAAGCAGGCCTGCGCCGACACCATCACCTTCCGCATCCTCACCGAAGGCGGCACGCGCATCGCGGCCCTCGAGACCGGCGAAGTGCATATCGTCGAGGATGTGCCGACGACGGCGCAGAAGCGGCTGGCGCAGAACGCGGCGATCAAGCTGCTCCGCCTGGAGGATTTCTGGCTGCATATCAGCTACCCGAACTTCTCCGCCCCGCCGACCGACAATCTCAAGGTCCGCCAGGCGATCCAGGCCGCGATGGACATGGAGGAAATCATGGAGGCGTCCAGCGACGGCGCCTACAAGCTCGGCCACGCCTTCCAGTTCCGCAGCAGCCCCTATTACTCGGATGCCGGCAAGGAACTCTACAA
>JANNTF010000110.1:0-3535 GCA_031403455.1 Alphaproteobacteria bacterium
CACGAGCCGATCGCGCCGCCGCCGCGCGCGAGAAATTCGCGCACCGCATGATCCGCGCCGGTCGCCGCTTCCGCGTTGTCGAAGCCCCAGGTCGCGAAGCCGCCGGGGATTACGAACAGATTCGCCGCGTTCAACGCGCCATCCGCCATCGCGGCGCCATCGACGGGCGCGTAGCCGAGCCCGAGCCGCAGCAGGCACAGCGCGTAATAGCCCCAATAGGGATAGCCGGTGGCGGCCCCCGTGAAGAGGGCGACGCGTGGCGGCACGAGTTCGCGCGCGCCGTCGGGCAGAAGCGTCAGATCACCGTCGAACCGAATGCCGCTCCGCAGCACCGCGACCATGCGCCGCGCATCCAGCTCGACCGCGTAGTCGCCGGCCTCGGCGTCGGAATCCTGCTCCAGCCACCAGATTCGCGCGCCGTGGTCGAGCAGGCGATGGACGACGAGCGCGACGTCGAACCCGTCGGCGTTCGACCGCCAGGCCAGGCGATGCAGAGTCACTGCGATCGCGGATCGTCAGCCGCCGGCGATGATCCGGTTCCAACGCTGCGACCAGTCGCCGCGCCGGTCGCTCATGAACTCCAGATCGAGATTGATGATCTTGGCGAGCTGCGCATCGGTGAAGCGCGCGCGCTCCTGCAGCTCGGGCGAGAGCTTCGCGAGCATGTCCTTGTTGGTGCCGGGATAGTTGTAGAGCTTGGTGAAAGCGGGCTGGATCTCCGGATCCATCGTCACGTCGAGATATTGCTCGGCCAGCTCGAGATTCTTGGTGTTCTTGGCGATGCAGGTACCCGACACGAAGGGGATGCCGCCTTCGCTCGGGTAGACCCATTCGACCGGCGCGTTCCAGCCTTGCACCGTGTAGGTCTGCGATTTGTAGAGCAACCCGATCAGCGCCTCCTCGGTGCGGAAGGCGTTCATGATCGAGTCGGTGTCCTTCACCCAGATCGGCTTCTGGTCGTTCAGGCGGCGCAGCGCCTCGAAGCCGGCGGTCTCGTCCTTGGGCGACTTGCCGGCGGCGATGGCCCCGATCGCGATCACATAGGGCCCGATCGAATGCGACACTTCCGGCAGCACGATGCGGCCCTTGAACTCCGGCTTCCAGAGATCGGCGTAGCTCGTCGGCGGCGTCTTCACGAGCTTCGTGTTGTAGCAGATGCCGATCACCGAGAAGATGTGCGGCACCCAGTAATCGTTCCAGAATTGCGGGATCATGTTGCGCACGTGACCCATGCGCGGGCTGTCGCGGTTGAGCTTCTCGCAGACGCCCTGCTTGATCGCGAGCGGCACCAGCCCGTCGGCGAGCTGGAAGCAATCGACCTTCTGGTCGTTGAGGCCGATCTTGAGCTTGGTGATGCGCTCGACCGGGCTCGCGCTGCGGTCCTGCTGCACCTTCACGCCGGTGCGCTTCTCGAAGGCGGGATCGACATTGTCGCGCAGCGCGTCGCCCCATTGGCCGCCCCAGGTCATGACGACGAACTGGCGCGCCTGAGCGGCGGCCATGTGCGCGCTTCCGAGCATCGGTGCGGCCAGACCACCGCCGGCCAATTTCATGATTTCGCGACGCTGCATGATCTTCTCCCGCGGGGTCAAAGCTGGACCCACGCTAGGAACCGCGCCGCACAGGGTCAAGGACACTTCCCGGCCAGCGCCGGCGCGCTCAAGCGCCGCACCATCCGACGATGATCGCCGCGGCGACCTTCACGGCGCGCAGGTAATCCTCGACATCGACCCATTCGTCATGACTGCCGTTCTGCGAGAGATCGCCGCCGAGCGGCCCCAGACCCACGGTCGGGATTCCCTTCTGGACCATCGGCACGCGGATGTCGCTCGAGGTATGCATCGCGTTGACGTAGGGCGGCTCGCCCGTCGCCGCGACGATCGCCGCGCTCGTCACCTGATAGAGCGGATGATCGACCGCCGTCTCCGCGCCCGTGACGCCGGCGAGAAACTCGATGCGCGGCGGATGATCCTTGAGCCAAGGATCCTGCTCGGCCGCGCCGCGCACCGCGGCTTCGATTTGCGCGCGCACGGCATCGAGCGTCTCCGGAGGCGGAAAGGAGAGCGTGCAGCCGAGCACGCAATCCGGCGCGATCCGGCTGAACCGTGTGCCGTCGCCGCACCGCAGATGCGAGACCAGGAGATTCGTCGAGCGGCCGACGGCGGCATCGAGCGCGGGATGCGTCACCTCGCGCGCGCGCTTCTCGCCCAGCGCCTGCAGCGCGCGATAGACGATCCAAGCCTTGTCGAGCGGATTGACGGCCTGGTGCGCGAACGCGGTGTGGCCCGGCTCGCGCGTATCGGGCAGCTTGCCCGTGACGGTGATGCGGAACTCGAGCTGGCCCGAGGCGAAGGCCTTGATCTCGCGCATGCCGACGCCCGATTCCGCGGGATGCAGATAGACCGCCGCGTCCGCGGTATAGCCATGATGCAGCACCGCGTGCACGCCGCGCGCGTGACGCTTGCTCGGCGTGCTCGCGACGATCACGTCACCTCCAGGCTTCAGACCCGCCGCCTTCACCGCTTCCAGCGCCTGCACGAACGTCGCGACGCCGGCGAGATCGTCGCTGACGCCCCAGCCATGGAGTCGGCCGGAATCGATCACGCCCGCGAAGGGATCGCGCTGCCAGCGCTCGAGATTCTTCACCGGCTCGCCGTCGGGATGCGCGAAGAAGATGACGCTGCGGCCCGAATTCGTGCCGACGAGGCGCGCGACGATGCTCTCGCGCTCTTCCAGCGCCATTGCCTGCTCCGCCGCGAACTCGGCGCGGATCGGAACGTCGCTGGGACGATAGCGCAGCCGCTCGACCTTGCAGCCCAGGCGCTCGAGCGTCTCGGCCACCCGCGCCTGCACCGCCGCCTCGCCGTCGCGCGCCAGGCGATTGAGATCCTGCAGGAACGCAATCGTCGCATCGCGCCGCGCATCGACGGCATCACGAACCAGTTGCGAGGCGTCAGGCATCGGGGACTCCGTCGGGCTCAGTTGCATTTGAAAGCGAAGACGCAAACTCCCCGCCGCCCGCAATCCTGTCAATCATCGAAGTCGCGGCGACGCGCCCGCTGCTCCCCTCTCCTCCTTTTCGCTGCGCGAACAGGAGGGGAAGTGAAATTCGATCCAGAGATGTTTCGACGCCGGGTCGAAATTCCATAACCGTACCGAAAGCGCGTCGACAAGCGCGTGCCGAGCCCCGATGGACGAGACGTCAATCAATGCATGCTGCGCCACCAACTTCCTGTGGCTCCGCATCGCAAGCGGCGGTGAGTATCGTCAGGGCGGCATCGGCAGCTGTGCCGATGTACTCCCGGCCGCCATGCATAAGCGTCAAGATCTGCGCCCCTTCGATGATGATCTGCACTTTCGTGGCAACCGGGGGCGCATCGGCGACGCCGCAGGCGCGCAGCTCCTGCGCGAGCCAAGAAGCAAATATGCGCTTGTGGCGGCTGGCGATCCGGCGCGCCGGATGGCCGGGCAGGTCCGCAAGCTCGATCACGATGCGCGTGAAGCCGGAACCAATCGCACGCGGCTTCTCCATCCA
>JANNTF010000111.1:0-4550 GCA_031403455.1 Alphaproteobacteria bacterium
CGACCCGCGCGACTCTCGATCCAGTTCAATCCCTGGAAATGTCAGGTTCGGCCACAGGATGACCATGCAACTCGCTGCCGGGACCGGTGCGCGTGCGCGCCGCCTCGCCGCCACACCCTGGCTATCTACCAAGCGCCCGCGAGCCGGATCGTCGAGCACTACCGCATCTCGAGGCGATCACGCAGCCGGTTCCAGGGCAGCCACACCGAGGCTGCGTGGCGCGCCAGCCAGTAATGCGGGAACGGCTTTGGCGTCGTCAGCGGGATCGGCAGCGCATGCGCGTCGCCGGTCGCGAGATACTCGGCCAACGCGCTGCCTCAACGGACTGGAGACGCCGTCGAGCGGCACGGTGTTCATCGCCGGTGAGACTCTGTCGACCGAGCCGCGTCTGCTCGCGCGCCAGCGCCGCGCGATCGGCTTCGTCTTCCAGCGCTTCAACCTGTTTCCCCATCGCACGGCGCTGGAGAATGTCGCGATCGCGCCGCGCAAGGTGCTCGGCCTCGCGCCCGACGCCGCCCAGCAGCGCGCGCGACTTGCTCGCCAAAGTCGGCCTCGCGGACAAGCTGTCCAGCTATCCGGCGCATCTCTCGGGCGGCCAGCAGCAGCGCGTCGCGATCGCGCGGGCCCTGGCGATGCAGCCCGCGCTGATGCTCTTCGACGAGCCGACTTCGGCGCTCGATGCCGAGACGGTCCGTGAAGTGCTCGACGTGATGCGCGACCTCGCGCGCGAGGGCATGACGATGGTCGTGGTGACTCACGAGATCGGCTTCGCGCGCGAGGTCGCGACCCGCGTCGCCTTCATCGATCACGGCCGCATCGTCGAGCTCGCCCCGGCCGCGCAGTTCTTCGCAGCGCCGCACACCGAACGTGCCCGCGCCTTCCTCGCGCAGATGACCCGCTAACGCGCGGCGGCCAGCTCGTCGGCGCGCAGGCAGGCGGACCAATGGCCTGCCGTGCGCTCGACGAGCGGCGGCACCTCGGCGGCGCAGGCGTCAATCGCGTGGCGGCAGCGCGTGCGGAATACGCAACCGGACGGTGGCGCGGCCGGGCTCGGGATCTCGCCGCCGAGGATGATGCGCGCGCGCGCCGCGTCGGGATCGGGAACCGGAATGGCCGAGATCAGCGCCTCGGTATACGGGTGCGCGGGCGCATCGAAGATCGCATCGGCCGGTCCCATCTCGATGATGCGGCCGAGATACATGACTGCGACATCGGTCGCGACGTGGCGCACGACCGCCAGATCATGCGCGATGAACAGCAGCGCGATGCCGAAGCGCTGTTGCAGTTCCTGCAGCAGATTGACGATCTGCGCCTGGATCGAGACATCGAGCGCCGATACCGGCTCGTCCGCGACGATGAAATCCGGACGCACGGTGAGCGCCCGCGCGATCGCCAGGCGCTGGCGCTGGCCGCCGGAGAATTCATGCGGGAAGCGCCGACCATATTCCGGGCGCAAGCCCACCGAACGCAGCAGCTCGTCGACGCGTGCGCGCCGTGCCGCCGCACTCGGCTCCAGCGCATGGATGACCAGCGCCTCCTCGAGCATGTCGGCAACGCGCAAATGCGGATTGAGCGATGCGTAGGGGTCCTGGAAGATGATCTGCATGCGCCGGCGAAACGCGCGCAGCTCGCCGGGTTTCAGTTTCAACAGATCGACGCCGTCGAAACGGATGCGGCCCGCTGTCGGTTCGATCAGGCGCAACAACGCCCGGCCCGTCGTGCTCTTGCCCGATCCGGACTCGCCGACCAGCGCCAGGACTTGGCCGCGCCTGATCGTGAAGGAGACATCCTCGACGGCGTGAACCTGGCCGACGATCCGAGGCATGACCAGGCCTTCGCGAATGGGAAAATACTTGCGCAGACCCTCGACTTCGACGAGCGGCGCGTCGTGCGTGGTCATGCCGGCACGAGGTCGCGCCAGCGCAGACAGCGCACGGTGGCGCCGTCGGCCAGGGTCTCGACGACGGGCGGCGTGGCATCGCAATGTCCCGGCTTCGCGACGGCGCAGCGCGGATGGAAACGGCAGCCCGAGGGGATGTCGCGCAGGTCGGGAACAATTCCGGGGATGGTCGGCAGTTTGCCGCCGCGCCGGTCCACGCGCGGAAGGGACTCGAGAAGCGCGCGCGTGTAGGGGTGGCGCGGGCGTTTGAGCACGTCGCGCACGGTGCCCGACTCGACGATCTGTCCGGCATACATGACGCTGACGCGATCGGCGATCTCCGCCACGACGCCCAGATCATGCGTGATGAACAGCACCGCCATCGCGTAATCCCGGCGCAGCGCGCGGATCAGATCGAGGATCTGCGCCTGCACCGTGACATCGAGCGCGGTGGTCGGCTCGTCGGCGATCAGCAGCTGCGGACGGCAGGCCAGCGCCATCGCGATCATCACCCGTTGGCGCATGCCGCCGGACAATTCGTGGGGGAAGGCTTCCAGCTTCTTCTCCGGGTCGGAGAGGCCGACGCGCGCCAGCAACTCCGCGGCGGCGCGACGCCCTTCCGGCCAGTCGACGTCGCGATGCGTGACCAGAGACTCCGCCACCTGATTGCCGATGGTCTCGAGCGGATTCAGGCTCGTCATCGGCTCCTGGAAGATCATCGCGATCGTGTTGCCGCGGATATCGCGCATCCGGCGGTCCGAGATCCGGGCAAGATCGCGCGGCGTGCCATCGTCGACGCACAGACGGATCTCACCGGAGGTCACGCGCGCGCCGGGTCGCGGCAGCAGGCCCATGATCGCCAGGCTGGTGACGGATTTGCCGCATCCCGACTCGCCGACCAGCGCCATGATCTCGGCGGATGCGATCGTCATACAGATCCGGTCGACCGCATTGAGGTCGCCTAGGCTGCCGCTGAAGGCGACCGTCACATCCTGCAGTTCGAGAAGCGGCGGCGCCGCGCGCTTCGGCGCGTCGCCGGCCGTCGCGTTCACGAAGCGCCGGGCTCGACGAACACCCGACGCGCCGCCGGCGAGAGGTGCTTGCGCGCCATGAGTTCGCGCCCCGTCCAGCCGATATTGCCGTGGCTGCTGAGCCCATAGCGCGTGGTCGCCTCCTGCGCGAAGGCGCGGAACCCCGGCATGTTCAGCCAGATGCGCAGCAGATGCCGCTTCTCGCCGAGATCGTCGGTGTCCTCTTCATAGGCCGCCCGGCCATGGAGCACGGTGTAGTTGCTCGCGAAGTAGAGCTGGCCGGGCTGGAGATCGATCTCCAAACGATTCTCCTCGGCCGCGCGATCGAAGAAATCCAGCAGCACGGTCTCGGCATTGCTCAGTGTCTTGCCGGAGCGCGCGAACGAGCCGGAGATCCAGCTGCGATTATAGCGGCAGCTGAGCTGGCCCTTGGCATAGCTGAACACCGGGATCTTCTGCGGCGACATCGGCTGGTCCCACGCTGCGTGCTCGCCGAAGCGATCCCAGTGGAAGCCCTCGTAGAGCATCGGCACGAGCTCGGCGTGCTCGCGCAGGAATTCGTTGTAGACGGTCATCGAGCTGGCCAGCGTGGTCGGGGCGCCGCCCGCGGCCTGGCGCACGCAGAGCAGCCCGACGACGTCGGTGAGATCGACATGCAGCTTCGACTCGCGCTTGCTGCCATAGGCGCGCGTCAGCGGCGTCTTCTTCTGGCCGCGATCCCAGACATCGGCGACCAGCGCGGCGCGCGCATCCTGGCTGAGGCACGTGCCGAGCTGCTGCGCCAGACCCCAGTAGATCAACCGGATCTCGTCGATCGAGAGACCCTTGAGCGGGAAGCCGTCGAGCAGGACGAAGCCGCGTCCGTCCTTCACGTCGTGCCGGATACGGGCGACCAGCGCCTGCAACGAGGCGTCGAGCGGGAAGTCGCTGGCTTCCATCTGGTGCAGCCACAGACCCTTCGCCTGCACCGCCTTGAGACCGGCGAGCAGGGCGTCGCATTCCGCGTTGCCGAGCGTGACGCGCCAGGACGGATCATCGGCGAGGTCGGCGCCGCGCCAGGCGCTCGCATCACGGACGGGTTCGTGCAGGATCTCGGTCATCTCGCCATTCTCCTTCATCACTGTCAGCGCTTCAGCCACATGTCGGCGTAGAGCCAGGTGCCGGCGAATTCCTCGCGGAAATTCTGCACCTCGCGCCGGACGACCTGCTTGTTTGGACGGAAGAAGAAATACGTCTCGGCGTCGTTGTCGAGCAGGATCTGCTGGATCTCCGCGTAGGCTTTGCGCCGCGTCTCGGGGTCGGTCTCGCGCCGCGCGAGATCGACCAGCTCGTCGATGCGCGGGCTCTGGAAGCCCGAGTAGTTCTGGCGCGCATTCTTGCCGTAGAAATTGGAGAAGGTCAGATCGGGATCCGGACGCGGGATCGACGCCCGGAGAATGCCGAACTGGAAGGTCTTGCCCAGCACCTTGTCGAGCCAGGCCTGGCGCTCCAGCACCTCGACGCGCAGCTCGATGCCGGCTTCCTTGAGCATCGCCTGCAGGATCTGCGCGATCTGCGTGTCCGGATCGCGCTGGATCACGACCAGAGTCAGCGGGCCCTTGTGTCCGGATTTCTGATAGGCCGCCTTGGCGGCCGCGACG
>JANNTF010000112.1:0-10464 GCA_031403455.1 Alphaproteobacteria bacterium
CCCCCGGCAGGACGAGCAGCGTGTCGCCGGGCTGCAGGATCCTCAATCGCCCGTCGACTTCGACGTGCAGATCTCCCCACAGCACCAGGAACGTCTCCTCCTTGCGCTTGTGGAAGTGGAAGGGATGCATCTGCCCCGGCAGCTGAACGAGGATCTTCTTGCAATACTCGCGGTTGATCACGTTGATCAGCACGGCGCCGACCTCACGGAACCGCGCGATGCCGTAGTGATGCGAGTACTCGGTCGTGAAATCATGGCTGAGCGGCACGCGGGCGTGGTTGAGCAGCGCCTTCACTTCGTGAACGGCGCGCTTGATGACCAGCACGTCGGGATTTGCCGGAATCTTGAGGCTCTCGAGACGCACAGGCGCGTCCGGCTCGACGCGCATTGTTGCGATCATGCCATCCCGGAGTTCGCCGCTCGATAACTGACCGGGTGCGTAGGGGAAGGCGAAGTAGATGTCGTCGCGCTCGATGACATCACCCGCCTCGATCGGGATGCGCGCGAACACGCCGCGCTTGAGATCATCGATGGAGGTTTTCTCCTCGGCCAACGGCTCCGGGCGCAGTCGCGAACCGAGCAGGGCGCGCGCCTTGCGCCATGCCGCGATCCAGGCGTCGATCTGCGCCGGCGTCGATGAATAGGCATTGAGCTTGATCGTGTCCGTTGCCACGCCGACATGGCGTTCGAAGATCTGTGCGCCGACGGCTGCGGCAAGCTGCACGGGAACAGTGTCGGCGGGGTCTTCATGCGTCGACCAGCCGATGGTTCGGCCGGGGTAGCGCTCGCGGAACCCCGCGATGTTGGCGAGATGGCAGGCCGCGTCGGGCGTCGGATAGATCGACACGCAATGCATCAACGCGAAGTCGCAGGCCCGATGGTCGAAGAAGCTCACGACATCGTCCACCTGTTCTTGCGCGAGTCCGCCGGTCGACGCCACGACGGGCAAGCCCGAAGCGGCGATCTTCTCGAGCAGCGGCCAATCCCGCGCCGAACAGCTCGCCACCTTGATGATGTCGAAGCCCATCTCGATGATGCGGTCGACCGAGGCCTCGTCGAACGGCGTGCACATCGCCAGCAGCTTGCGCGCGCGTATCGCCGTCAACAGCTCGCCGAATTGACTCCACTGCAATCGCGTGGAGAGGAATCGCGGCACATGCTTGTTCGTGCTGCCGCCGCGGTGATCGCGATGGATGAAGTGATCGAGGTCGCGAAACTGGAACTTGATCGCGCCGCGCACGCCATGCTTGTCCAGGACGTCCGCACAGCGATCGATGATCGTCGTGCCATGCGCGACGCTGCCTTGATGATTATTCGCGAGGTCGAGGACGAACAGGTCGCGAAAATCAAACTTGCCATGGTCTGTCATCGAAATCTCTCTTTCGGTTTGCGGCGGCGTCACGTGGTGCTCAGCGCCTCGGGCCGCCAGCCCTTCGAATAGTCGATCGCGACGCGGCGGCCCTCGCTCGCCGATCGATGGATCGCGGCGACGACCAGCATCGTGTCGAGCCCGCGTTCCAGGGCGATCGGCGACGCGGCGGGGTCACCCGAGAGCGCCGCCGCGAGGTGCCTGAGCTCCTCGACGAAATCGTCCGGCCGGGTCTTGGCGACGCGTTGCTCGACCGTGATGCGGCCGGCGAGCTGTGCGCTCATCGCGTCGATCCCGGGCTCGCGCCCGCACTGCCATTCGATGAAACCCGCGGTCCCCTGGATGCGCGCCCATTTCCGTGCGGGAGCGGTCACGACGTCCTGGACGCAGCGTCCGATCAGGCCCGTCTCGGTTTCCAGCGTCATCACGCAGAGCCGGTCGTAATCGACGCGCCCATCGCGCACCATGTCGAGCGTCGCCTGCACCTTGACGACGCGCCCGGCGCCGCAGCGCGCCGCGAAATGCTGCCAGAGATTGGCGGCGTGGGAGTGCTCGCCGGAGGCGCCGCCGCCGCGCCGCGAGAAGCCGAGGTAGCTCTCCCACGGTCCGGCGAGCCAGGGATGGGCGGCGAAGATGCCGCCCCAGTACTCGCGAAACTCGACATCCAGCGTGACGATCTCACCGATCGCCTGCTTCGCCAGAGTCTCCTCGACAAGGCGCGTCGCCTGTCCGACGACGTGGTCGTAGCCGATGAAGACGGCGACGCCCAGCGCGGCCGCCTTGTCGTGCAGTTCCTGTGCGCCCGCGAGATCCGGCCCGCAGAGCGGCTTCTCGATCAGCACCGCGCGCGGCCGCTCCTCGAGCGCTGCAAGCGCGACGGGAACATGCGCGTCCGGCGGCGTGCCGATGCAGATCAGATCATAACCGCCCTTCGGTGCCGCCTTGGAGTCGAACAGCCGGATCGCCGGATCGAAGGCGCCGTAGCGCGCGGGATAGATCTGCGTGCGCGTGCGCTCCAATGCCTTGGCGTCGAGGTCGCAGAGATCGACCGACCAGCCCAGGCTGCGCGCGGCGTGGGACAGATGATTGCCGATCGAGCCGGCGCCGTGGATCTTTGTTCTCATTGCCTTCTTGCCGTTCGGGTTGACTGGAGTGCGTGGACAATCGTGAGTGCGGAGCGGGCTGGCGGCTGTTCACCCGATCTGTCGATCGGCGTCAAGCGATTGCGCTTCGACCAGGCGTCGATAGATCTTGCTCACGGAGATCAGCTGACCATGCGTGCCGCGTGCCGCTATCCGCCCTTCGTCGAGAACGACGATCTCGTCCGCGAGGAGCGCCGTCGATAGCCGATGCGCGACGATCACGATCGTCAGCTTGCCCTGGAGCCGGGCGATCGAATCCGTGATCTCGCGCTCCGTCACGCTATCGAGCGCGCTGGTCGCTTCGTCCATGACCAGCAGATCCGCATTGCGGTAGAGCGCGCGGGCGATGGCGACTCGTTGCCGCTGCCCGCCGGAGAGTTTCACCCCGCGATCGCCCAGCTGCGTCGCGAGTCCGGCCGGCAGACCGGCGAGCAGGCTTTCGAGACCCGCGGTCACGGCGACGGCACGACAGCGTTCGTCGCGGTCCGGAGTCCGCGGCATGCCGAACTCGATATTCTCGGCCATCGAGCCGTCGAGCATGAAGGGTGTCTGCGTCACGTAGCCGATGCGTGCACGCCAGGCGATCTGCGCGGCATCGTCCAGCTCCACGTCGTCGACCGCGATCGTCCCGCTCGTCGGCCGCAACAAGCCGACCAGGAGGTCGATCAAGGTGCTCTTGCCCGCACCCGACGAACCGACGACGCCGATACTCTTGCCGCGCTCGAGCACGAGATCGATCGGGCCGAGTGCGGCCTGTGTCGTGCCCGGATAGGTATACCCGACGCGCTCGAGCACCAGGCGGCGCCAACCGGAGAAGCGGTCCGATTTCTGCGGGTCACGTCCGGCGGGGGGCGGCAACTCGGCGATGAAATCGCTCAGCTCCGTGACGGCTGGAACCGAACTCGCCACCAGCGCGATCGACGTCACGATCTTGCCGACGACGGGTATGGCGCGGATCGCGACGACCGCATAGAGGGCAAGCAGCGCGGCGATATCCGACCGCGCCGCGCCCGACCACATCGCGCTCAGCGAGATGCCGATCAGAGCCAGAATCCCGATCACTTCGAGGCCGAGAGTGGGCACGACCTGCCATTGGCGATTGCGCACGTCGGCCATGCCGAACTGACGCTGAGCGCGGGCATAGGCTTTGACCAGGACATCCCCTGCGCGCGACATCCGAACGTCACGCCCGCCGAGAATCGCTTCGGTTGCGGCGACGAGGCCGAGCCGCGCGCTGACGCGCTTCTGTTCGGCATGGCGGACGATGAAGCGCCGGCAGATCCAGATCAGCGCCACCGCGATGCACAGCGCGCCGAGCGTCGCCGCAAGGCCGGTCGCGGGGCTCACGGCGATGATCAAGATCACGGTGAACAGAAGGAAGATGCAGTCGCTGGCCAGTTGCAGCAGGGTGCGGATGGTGGAGCGTGCCCACTCGCTGGTTCGCCCGAGCGCGAGTTCGCGCAACACCATCGCGTTCTGCGTCGCGAGCCAGTCATACGGCGCCTCGGCGACCCGGCGCAGCAGGTCCGATGACATGCGCAGCTCGGCGTCCGCACCGAGCCGATTGATCCAACCGGTATGGAGCAGCGTGTAGAGATTCTTGATCAGCACCAGGATGACGACGCTGCCACCCACGGCCAGCAGCGCGCTGTTCGGATCGGTGAACCCGACCCAACGGAGCAGCCGTGCCATCAGGGCTCTGCCCTCGAGCGGATTGGCGTCGAGAACCAGGTGCACGAAGGGAACCATGCTCGACAGCCCGATGAGGCTGAGGATAGCGTTGACATTCATCGACGCCATCAAGCCGATGGCGCGCCAGATCTCGCGTCGCGTCATCAAGGCGAGGGTCGTGCGGACGCCGCCCAGCAGACCCTGCCGGTCGACGCGACCGATGAGATGGCTGCGATCGATCATCGCGTTCGGAAGGCGCCGCCACGCCGTGTGCCCATGCGGTGGTCGGTCATGCGCGAACAGCCGCGACCGGGCCGGAAGTGAACTGCACCTTCTGCGGCATGTCCGCGGTCGAGAGCTTCACCTCGAACCCCAGGCGGCGCAGATCGCCGACCTGCCCCGCGAAATATCCCATGCGGCGGACATAGGCGCGCCCCGGATCGGTGCGGTTGAAGTCGCGCCACGGCTCGATCAGAACGACCGCGCGAGCGGCGAGACGCGCGATCTCGCGCAGCGCGGATTCGCGGATCTGCTCCATCTGCTCGAGCGCCAGCCGGGTGTAGACGAGATCGAAAGCGCGATCGGGAAACGGCAGCGTGCGGGCGTCGCCGACCATCAGCTCGACACGGCGATGCGCCGTGAGGTCGCGCAGCGGCCGCGGCGACGCCGCAACCATCGCGGCCGGAAGCTCGGCCGATTCCTGCACCGCCCGCGCCGCGGCGATACCGGACTCGGTCAGTTCAACGCCGGTGAACTTGATGTCGGGAAAGCTGGCGGCGAGCGAGAGCACGACATTGCCGTTCCCGCAGCCGATTTCGAGAACATGCCGTGGCCGGACCGCATCGATCGCCTGCATCAGATACAGCATGTGGATCTGACGCAGCGCCTGCGGCGCGAGCTCCATGCCCCGGCCACGCCACTCGGCATAGACGACGCGGTCGTTCAGGCTCGCCACGTATTGCTCGACGGTGGGCTTCAGATTCCAATGCGCTTCGTACCCCGTGCGCACTTCGCCCTGTTCGCGCGCATTGCGCCCCATCGTGAGGAGCCGGCGCAACCAGCGACGCATGCCGAGCCGTCTGCCGCCGATCGCCTTCGCGGCGATCTCACGCCACGCGGGATCATCCGCCGCGTAACTCGAGCGGATGCTCCGCTGGATCAATTCGTCGACCAGAGAATCGGCGACCGCGAAATCGGCGCTGGTCAGCGTCGACGGCGCGGTTGAGCTGGCAGTCTGGGACACGGCGTTCACCTCGGTGATTTTCTGTGAAGACAGGCGCGGCGTGCGGTCGTCAGTCGACCAGCATCAACGCCTCAGGGCTGTCGAGCCCGAGACGTTCCAGGATTTCGCGCGTCACGTGGACATGTCCGCCCATGACCGTCTTGGCTAGGCCGCGTGCCAGCAGCGAGTCCGGTCGTGACACGTATTGAAACTGGAACACGAGCCGCGGGCGTTCGCGGGCACGGCTGCCTTGGTGCAGGCAGCGGCTCGTGTCGACGAACACGCCGCTGCCGGGCGGACCGGTCACGGCGACGCGCTGCTCGGGCGGCGCGGCTTTGGCGACATCGTCGTCCGACATCGACTTCAGCAATCCGCCGTGGCGCAGCGATCGCGACGTCCGGGATTTGGGGAGAAACGTGAAGGCGCCGGATCCCGGGCCGACATCCCAGACATTGACGAAGCACTTCACCTGCGTGAGCGCGTCGCCATCGACGTGATAGATCTGGCTGCCATCGATGGTGTCGTTGACCGAGGAGTAGAAGACGCCGAGCGAATGCAGCCGCGGCACGTGGCCGAGATAGGCGGCCACGGTGGCGACGACCGGCGCGCTCAGGGCGAAGTCGACCAACACGCGATGGGCGACAAGATCGTCGAGCGTGAGAATGTTGAAGAAATAGCGCTTGTTGAACGCTTCGTGATGCGTGACTGCATCGCGGTGACGATCGAATACAGCCGCCGCGGCGGCCACGACCTGCGGCAGCTCCGGAAATGCATCGGGCGCGAAGAGGCAATAGCCGAGGCGACGATCGATGCGCCGACTCGCAACCGTCTTCGCCGTCAAGCCGCGCGCCTTGCGCCGATAGGCGATCTGCGCGCGCGGCGACATGGCGATCCGCCGCGCCTCGATCAGGGCCAAGGTCAGGAGCGGCAGCTCGGCACGAAATCCTCGCTTGAGCAGCCAGCGATCCAAGCGGTCCCCGATTACGGCGTCAGCCATGCGGTCTCTCGCGATCGCCGTGTGGAGTCGGATGCCTAGGGCGCACCAGGTCCTTCTCTTTGGCGATCGCGCGCTTCATTGTGATCGCATGGTGGATGATCCGACTCGCGGTTTTCTCGATCGCCTTTTTTCGCTTGCCGGCCGCTCGGCGCTGGTGACCGGCGCCTCGCGCGGCATCGGCTGGGCCGTCGCCGACGGGTTGGCGCGCGCGGGCGCGCATGTTCTCGCGCTGGCGCGGTCCGACGCGCCCGACTTGCCGTTCGCGCCCGGCGTCGAGTACCGCAGCTGTGATGTCCTCGATAGTGCGGCGTTCGCGCGCTGCCGTGACGAACTCCTGGGCCGCGAGCCCGGGATCGATGTCCTCGTCAATGTCGCCGGCATCTCGGTGCCCAGCAGCGACGCCGACGGCTTCGATCGCACGCTCGAGACCAATCTGCGCGCGCCCTATCGCTGCATTCGCGCCGTCGCGCCGATGATGTGCGCGGCGCGGCGCGGCTCGATCATCAATGTCACCAGCCTCGGCGCCTTTCGTGGCTTCCCCGGCAATCCGGGATATGTCGCGGCGAAGGGCGGGCTCAGTCAGCTCACGCGCGCCTTCGCGGAGGATTTCGGCGCCTTCGGCGTTCGCGTCAACAATCTCGTCCCCGGATACATCGAGACGGCGATGACGGCCGCCAGCCATGCCGATCCGGCGCGCAACGAGCAGCGCCGACGACACACCATGCTCGGGCGATGGGGCGCGCCAGGCGATCTCGTCGCCGCCGCGATATATCTCGCGGGCGACGGGTCTGCCTATGTGACGGGGCAAGACTTGGTCGTCGATGGTGGCTGGCTCGCGAAGGGCCTCGTCTAGCGTCATCAGAGCACGCCCGCGTTGCGCCAGACCGACAACGCGGCAGCAATGGATCGACAATCATGGAGGGCGGTATGCGCGCGCCCTTCGATCGGGGCACCCGCGAGCTGTGGCAGATCCGACGATGCCAGATCCTCGTGTGGCCGACCCAGCGTTCGCGCCAGCAACGGCCGGAAGTTGAACATGCGCTCCTGCGCCAGGGGCGAGTCCAACCCGTGCATGGCGCAGTTCTCGCGCAGGATCTCCCCATCGCGACCATTGAACAGCACGAGTTCTGCCGGGACCCCGAATTGCGCGAGGCCGGGAAGCACCTGCGCCAGGACCTTGCCCTCCGCTTCGAGCCGAGCTTGCGTGATGCCCGTGAGCGCGATGAAGTAATCGGACAGGATCGGCTGGTTGCGCGGCTTGACCATCACTTCGAACTCGTCGCGGACGGCGAAGCCGTCGCCGGCATCCGCGATCAGGATCCCGATCTGCACGATCTCACGCCACTCCGCGGGACCGCTCCAGTCACGCTGCATGGAGCCTGGCCATGCCGTGAATTCCAGATCCATGATTCCAACCAGCCCTCGAACCGGCCAGGTCGCCAGGGGCGGATCGCGTTGCAGCGGCAGGACCGGCATCAGCTCAAGCCCTCGGCGGCCTTGAGGCCTGGAAGCGCGGCGACGCCCTCGCGCACGAGCCGAACGAAATGCCGCTTGTAGAATGCGAGAAGCTTCTCGGGCAGGACCGCATGCCGGGTCATCGTTCGCAGCTGGCTGTCGAGATCGAACTCATAGTCGAGGAAGTAGCTCTTCTCCGTGCCGCGGCGCTGCTGTTCGGTGCCGAGATAGGGGGAGAAGAAGGCGACCGTCACGTTGTCGGGTTCGAGCGCGCGGTTGAACGCGATGGTCTCCAGGATGGACGATTCCGTCTGCTCGGGAATCCCGACGATGTTGTAGGTCGTGCGCCGGATCCCGCCTTCGCGCAGCAGGCGGAAGGCGCGCTCGATCGCGGTCTGGTCGCTGAATCGATTGAGCTGGGATTCGCGGAAATCCTGCGTGGCCAGTTCGATCCCCATGCCGACGCCGTCGACCCTGAGGCGCTTCAGCAGGGCAACCGTCGACGCGTTGATGCCCTCGGGACGCGTCTCGACATAGAGCCGGATCGGCAGATCCGCCGCGTCGAACTTGGCAGCGAGCTCCTGCAGGGTCTGGCGATCGATGGTCAGGAAATTGGTGTCCTGGCAGCGGAAGAAGCGGACGTCGCGATCGCGATAGAGACCGTGGATCTCGTCGAAGATGCGGCCGGCGCTCTTGTGGCGCAGATACCGATTCGGCTGGCGCAGCGCGCCGCGCGGCGTCGTCTCGGTCAGGCCGTAATAGCGTTGGATGACGGTCTCGACGCAATAGCCGCAGGTGAACGGGCAACCGCGCGATAGCTCGTAATCGACCGCGCGCACGACCTCGCCGCAATACGGGCGCAGCAGCACCTGATCGTCGAAGAGCGTGTAGTCGTAGGCGCCGATCGCGTCGAGATCATGGATGATCGGCTGCTTGGGCCCGCTGATCACGCTTGCGCCCTCGCGGCGTATGACGCCCGGCAGATCCACCAGCGAACGCTTCGCGTGCAGCGCCTCCACGAGATCCGCCAGGACGAATTCCGACTCGCCGCCGATGAAGAAATCGATGTCCGGGAATCGCTCCGCCGTATCGGCGGGCGCCGCGGTGGATTGCAGGCCGCCGGAAATCTTCGTGATCGTGTTGGGAACGCGACGCATCAATTCATGTCCGAACTGGATCGCGGCGTATTCACCCTCGCCGTGGATATGCGACGACAGCGCCGACCAGAAGATGAAATCGGGTCGGAACGCCGCCAGCCGCGCTTGCATCGCCGCCACGATCGGCGTCTCGTCGTAGCGAATCATCGTTTCGTAGGGCGAGGGTTGATACTGCAGGTTCGCGGTGTTGTAGGCGTTCTCGTTCTGCGCCCAGTCGCGGAAGAACGTCGCGTCGAACAGCTGCACCTCGTGCCCACGCGACTTCAGCACCGCGGCATGGCTCGCGATCCAGATCGGCGTGATGCCGCGCCCCCAGCGTCCGGGATTCAGCAACAGGATTCGTGCCATCGCTCAGCTCTCCCGCATGATCTTCTCGGCCTCGGCAAGCTCATCCTCTTCATCGATATCGATCGATTCACGGTCGAGGAAGAACGGCAGCACATTGGCCCCGGTGATCGAATTCTGTTCGAAGATCGTGCGCGGCCGCACGATGTCGATGAAGCCGTCCTGCTGGACGACCTCCGGCAGCACCTGACGCGGCTCGTTCCAGGGTTCGTTGAATCCAGGCAGTTGCAGCAGCGGCAGCAGATAGCCGTCGCCGCGCAGCCGCCACATCTTGTACGGCGTGAAGCAACAGGTGACGACGGCGCGCAGCGAGTCGGCATCCGGGCGCGCGGCGATCGCTTCGACGGCGCGGTCGATGAGGCGAAGGTCGCGCAGCGGCGTCGTCGGCCGCAATTGCACGACGAGATCGGGATCATAGCCTTCATGCGCGCGCAGCCATTCGAGCGCATGGCGAACGAACTCGTAATCCGTGCTGAGATCCTGGGCGATGTCCGCGGGCCGTATGAACGGCACCTCGGCGCCGGCCGCGCGGCCGACTTCCGCGATCTCCTGGTCGTCGGTCGTCAGGATGACGCGGCTGATCGTGCGGGCGGCGCGCGCGTGGTCGATCGAATGCACCACCATGCGCTTGCCCGCGACGACGCGCAGATTCTTGCGCGGCATGCTCTTGGAGCCGCCGCGTGCGGGGACGAGGGCGAGGACCTCGCCCGTCTGGATCGTCGGGTGCGTCGTCATGCTAGTTCCCCTCGTGAACGGCCGTGTCATAGCGCAGGCCGAGGATGTCTTCGGCGACTTCGCGCGCCGCGCCATCCCCACCGCGCGTCGCCAGAACCGCCCAGGCCATGCGCTTCACCTGGGGATGCGCATCGGCGACGGCGATCGGAAACCCGACCAGACGCATGGCCGGTAGATCGTTCAGATCGTTGCCGACGAAGGCGACACGACGCAAATCGAGCCCGTCCGCGCGGCACCGCTCGTTCAACGCCAGTCTTTTGTCACCGACGGCCTGGAGCACCGGGACACGAAGCTTCGCCGCGCGCGCCGCGACGACGGGATTGCGCTCGGTCGACATGATCAGGACGCGCAGGCCCGCAGCGCGGAACATG
>JANNTF010000113.1:0-4973 GCA_031403455.1 Alphaproteobacteria bacterium
CAGGCTCCGCCGGCCCGCGTGACCGCGCGGGCGATCCGCTTCGAAGGGCGCGACCTGCTGCAGGCGCGGCCGCGCGAGATGCGGGCGCTGCGCGGCAAGCGCATCGGCATGATCTTCCAGGAGCCGATGACGTCGCTGAACCCGACTTTGAGCGTCGGCGAGCAGATCGCCGAGGTGCTGATCGAGCACGAGGCGATGGACCGCGCAGCGGCCAAGCGCCGCACGATCGAGCTGCTCGAACGCGTGCGCATACCGTTTGCGTCGCGGCGCTTCGACGAGTTCCCGCATCGTCTGTCGGGCGGCATGCGCCAGCGCGCGATGATCGCGATGGCGCTGGCCTGCAACCCGGCGCTGCTGATCGCGGACGAGCCGACGACCGCGCTCGACGTCACGATCCAGGCGGAGATCCTCGACCTGCTGCGTGAATTGCGCCGCGAGCTCGGCATGGCGCTGCTGCTGATCACCCATGATCTCGGCGTCGTCGCCGAAATCGCCGACGAGGTGGCGGTGATGTATGCCGGCCGCATCGTCGAGCGCTGCACCGTGGCGGCTTTGTTCGAGCGGCCGCAGCACCCCTACACGATCGGATTGCTCGGCGCCCTGCCGACGGCCGAGAGCGCCGGCCAGCGCCTCACGCCGATCGATGGCACGGTGCCGCTCGGTCACGCGATGCCCAGGGGGTGCCGCTTCGCGCCGCGTTGCCCCTTCGTGCAATCGCGCTGCGAGGCCGGCGATCCCGCGCTGATCGCGGTGGCGGATCGGCATGAAGTGGCGTGCTGGCGTGCGCCGCTCGATGCCGCGGCCGCGTGATGCGCATGGAAGAGGCGCCGCTGCTCGCCGTCGAGAACCTATCGAAGAGCTTCACGCTCGGCGGCGGCTTCTTTGCGCGGCGCCGCGCGCCGGTCCTGCGCGCCGTCGATGACGTGAGCTTTGCGGTGGCGCGCGGCGAGACTTTCGGCATCGTCGGCGAATCGGGTTCCGGCAAATCGACCTTGGCGCGGCTGATCTTGCGTCTTATCGAGGCGAGCGACGGCGTGATCCGCCTCCGCGGCGAGGATCTGCGCGGGCTCGATGCGGAGACGCTGCGTCGGCGCCGCCGCGGCATCCAGATGGTGTTCCAGGATCCCTTCGCCTCGCTCAATCCGCGGCTCAGCATCCGCCGCCAGCTGGCCGAGCCGATCCGGTTGCACGGTCTCGCGACCGGTGATGCGGTCCAGGCGCGCGTCGTGCAGCTGCTGGCCCAGGTCGGATTGCGCGGCGACTACGCGGCGCGTTACCCACACGAATTCAGCGGCGGGCAGCGCCAACGCATCGCGATCGCGCGCGCGCGCTGGCCGCCGAACCCGATTTGATCATCGCCGACGAGGCGGTCTCCGCGCTCGACGTCTCCGTACGCGCGCAGATCTTGAACCTCTTCGACGACATCAAGCGCGGCACCGGTATGGCGATGATCTTCATCTCCCATGATCTCGGCGTGGTGCGTCATCTCGCCGACCGCGTGGCCGTGATGTATCGCGGCCGCATCGTCGAGCTCGCGGCCACGGCGGAGCTGTTCGCCAGGCCGCGTCATCCCTATACACGCCGGCTGCTCGAGGCGATGCCGCTCGCGCGCCCCAATGCGCGGCGCGCCGCAATCGCAACACCGCCAGACCTGGATGCGACATCGCAAGGCTGCGCCTACGCGTCGCGTTGCCCGCTGGTCGCGCGCGCATGTCTCCAGGCCCAACCCGATCTGCAGACGGTAGGCGCCGGTCATGCGAGCGCCTGCCTGCGTGCCGACGAGGTCGAGGCTTTCGCCGCGCATTCGGCGCCGGCGAGCGAAGGCGCCGAGCGCATCCGGCGCTTGCAAGCCCGCTTCCATGCGGCCAATGCGGGAGCCGCGAGATGAACATCCTCGCGCGCGCGGCGAGCATCGTCGCCACGCTCCTCATCCTGAGTGTGATCGTCTTCGGGCTGCAGCAGCTGCTGCCGGGAGATCCCGCCTTCGTGCTGGCCGGGGACGACAAGTCGCCCGAGACGATCGCCGCGATCCGCGCGCGCTACCGCCTCGATCAGCCGATTGCGATGCAGTATCTGACCTGGCTCGGGAACGTGCTGCGCGGCGATCTCGGCCAGTCCATGCGGCTCAACATGAGCGCGGCCGATCTGCTGCTGCAGAAGCTGCCCGTCACCCTGCAGCTCGCGTCGATGGCGTTCCTGATCGCGATCGCGATCGGCGTCACTGCGGGGACGATCGCCGCCTTGCGGCCCAATTCGCTCATCGATCATTGCGTCAGCGTGATCGGCTTGATCGGGCTGTCGATCCCGAGCTTCTGGCTCGGCATCCTCATGATCATGCTGATCTCGGTGCAGCTCGGCTGGCTGCCGGCCTCGGGCTATGTGAGTCCGTTTGCGGATCCCCTAGGCAACTTCAAGACCATGATCATGCCGGCTTTCGTTCTCGGCACCGGGATCGCGGCGGTGCTGATGCGCCATACGCGCAGCGCGATGCTCGAAGTGCTCGGCTCCGACTATGTGCGCACGGCGCGCGCCAAGGGCATGCCGGAGCGCAAGATCGTGATCAAGCACGCGCTGCGCAACGCGCTGATTCCCGTGGTCACGCTCGGCGCGCTGGAGTTCGGGCGGCTGCTCGGCGGCTCGGTGCTCACGGAGTACGTGTTTTCGGTTCCCGGCATGGGCAAGCTGATCGTCGATTCGGTGTTCAACCGCGACTACGCGATCGTCCAGGCCGTGGTGCTGTGCTCGGCGACGATCTTCATCGCGCTCAATCTGCTTGCCGACCTCGCCTATGTCTGGCTCGATCCGCGGCTGCGCGACGAGGGGGCGGGATGACCGGCGCCGTCAGCGCGGCCGGCCTGCGCCGGTCGCTCGCGAAATTCACGCGCAGCAAGACGGCTGTCGTCGGCACCGTGATCATCCTCGGCTTCCTCGCGCTCGCCGTGCTGGCGCCGTGGATCACGCCCTACGACCCGCTGGTCAGCGACTGGATCGCGGTGCGCGAGCCGCCCTCGCTCAAGCATCCGCTCGGCACCGACGATCTCGGACGCGACGTGCTGTCGCGCGTGATCTGGGGCGCGCAGACCGCGCTGATCGCCGGCGTCGCCTCGGTGCTGATCGCCGTCGTGCTCGGCGTGCCGCTCGGACTCGCGGCCGGCTTCCTGCGCGGCTGGGTGGACATCGTGATCAGCCGCATCGCCGATGCGCTGCTCGCCTGCCCGCAGCTGATGCTGGCGATCGCGCTCGCGGTGTTTCTCGGCGCCAGCCTCGTCAATGCGACGGTCGCGATCGGCGTCTCCACCGTGCCGGCCTTCATCCGTCTCGCGCGGGCCGAGACGATCCGCATCCGCTCGGAGATGTATGTCGAAGCCGCGCGCTCGGTCGGCAATCCCGATCGCCGGCTGCTCTTCGTCCATATCCTGCCCAATCTCGTGCCGGCGATGATCGTGCAGGCCACGCTGGCGATGGCGGTTGCGATCATCGCCGAGGCTGGGCTTTCCTTCCTGGGTCTCGGCCGCCAGCCGCCCGCGCCGTCCTGGGGTCAGATGCTCACCGTGGGCAAGGACTACATCGCGACGGCGCCGTGGCTGTCGATCTGGCCGGGCCTCTGCATCTGCCTGGTCGTGCTCGGGTTCAATCTGGTCGGCGACGGGCTGCGCCAGGCGCTCGATCCGCGTCACGGCGACGCGCGGTAGTCCATCGGGGCCGCGCTTGAATCATCGCGCGAGTCGGCCGAGAGTCGCTCGGTTGCTGAATCAGGGGGATGACGGGGATGACCAGGAAATGGACCACGCTGCTCGTGGCGTTGATGGCGAGCGCCGCGACGATCGCGCCGGGGACGGCGCAGCAGATCCGCATCGGTTTGAGCGAGGATCTCGACACGCTCGATCCGGCGCAGGGCCGCACGCTCGGCGGCCGGCAGGTCTTCGCCGGGCTGTGCGACAAGCTGCTCGATCTCGACGAGAACGCGGGCATCGTGCCGCGGCTCGCGACCAGCCACGAGACCTCGCCCGACGGGCTGAGTGTCACGCTCAAACTGCGCAGCTTCGTGCTGTTCCATGACGGCACGAAATTCGACGCGGCCGCCGTCAAGTTCAACATCGAGCGCGCGCTGACGATTCCGGAATCGGCGCGCAAGGGCGACATTCGCGCGATCGAGCGCGTCGACGTGATCGACGAGACCACAGCGAAGCTGGTGCTCAAGGAGCCCTTCGCGCCGCTGCTGGCGCAGCTCACCGACCGCGCGGGCATGATGGTCTCGCCGCGCGCCGCCGCCGCGGTCGATGCCAAGGAGTTCGGCAGCAAGCCGGTGTGCTCGGGCCCGTTCCGCTTCGTCGAGCGCGTCGTCCAGGATCGCGTCGTGCTGGAGCGCTTCCCCAACTACTGGAACAAGGACGCGATCCACTTCGATCGCGTCACGTACCTGCCGGTGCCCGATGCGACGGTGCGGCTCAACAACCTGTTCTCGGGGCAGCTTGATCTCGTCGAGCAGATCGGCACCGCCGATCTGCCGCGCGTGCGCGCCGATCAGCGCTTCCGCATGAGTTCGATCACCGGGCTCAACCATTTTCACATGATGTTCAACGTCGGCAATGGCGCCGGTAGCGACAATCCCTTCGCCAAGAACGCCAAGCTGCGCCAGGCCTTCGATCTCGGCATCGATCGCGAGATCATCAACCGTGTCGTGTTCGGCGGCGAGTTCGTGCCGGGCAATCAGTTCGTCTCGCCGCTGTCGCGCTACTACGACAAGGCGCATCCCGTGCCCAAGCGCGATGTCGCCAAGGCCAAGCAGCTGGTCGCCGAGTCCGGCGTGGCGTCGCCGACGCTCACAACGCAAGTGATCAACGGCCCGGCTTTCGTCCAGGTCGCCCAAGTCGTGCAGTCGATGCTGGCCGAGATCGGGATCAAGATGAGTGTGCAGCCGATGGAGGCGAACACCGCGACCGCGCAGGCGGCGGCGGGGAACTTCCAGGGCT
>JANNTF010000114.1:0-1844 GCA_031403455.1 Alphaproteobacteria bacterium
GCCGTCACCGATTCCGGCACCATCGGCATGTAGAGGATGACGCGATCACCCTTGCCCACGCCGAGCGCATGCAACGCCCCGGCGACGCGCGCTGTCTCGTCGCGCAGTGCGCGATAGGTGAAATGCTCGACGGTCCCGCCCGTCACGGGCGAGTCGTAGATCAGGGCGAGGCGGTCGCCATGCCCGGCCTCCACATGGCGATCCAAAGCGTTGAAGCAGGTGTTGAGCTCGCCGCCCGCGAACCAGCGATAGAAGGGCGGGCGCGAATCATCGAGCACGGTCCTCCAGCGCTTGGTCCAGACGATGTCATCCGCGCGCGCCGCCCAGAACCCATGCGGGTCGGCGAGCGATGTCCGATACAGCTCCGCGTAGTTTCCCCCCGTCATGGCGCTTTCTCCCTACCCCCCTCGTCCGACTGTGCCGCGTCGAACCTGTCTTGAAAAGCACGC
Organism: Alphaproteobacteria bacterium; assembly: GCA_031403455.1. Taxonomy (GTDB): domain Bacteria; phylum Pseudomonadota; class Alphaproteobacteria; order CACIAM-22H2; family CACIAM-22H2; genus CAIOSQ01. Next base: position 450 of record JANNTF010000114.1, read on the forward strand.
GGTATGGCACAATCCATGGCTACGGCTGGAGGAGCGTCACCATGGCAGCGAAGCGCAAGACCGCAAAGCGTCGCAACGATCCCGCGGCGCCGCGCGGCGCCTACGACACGGATCTCGATCGCAACGGCGCCAATTTCGCGCCGCTGACGCCATTGACCTTCCTGGCGCGCGCCGCGTCGACCGCACCGCGGCATCTGGCCATCATCCATGGTCGGGTTCGTCGGAGCTGGGCGCAGACTCACTTCCGCTGTCGGCAACTGGCTTCGGCGTTGCGCCGGCGCGGCATCAAGCGCGGCGATACGGTGGCGCTGATGGCGCCCAACATTCCCGCCGCCTACGAATGCGCCTTCGGCGTGCCGATGGCCGGCGCCGTCCTCAATGCCTTGAACGTGCGCCTCGATGCGCCCGCCATCGCCTTCATGCTCGATCACGGGCAGGCGAAGCTGCTGCTCACAGACACCGAATTCGCACCAGTGATCGCGGCCGCGCTCAAGCTGATGAAGCGCCCGCCGCCGGTGATCGACATCGCCGACCCCGAGGGTCCGGGTGGACGAAGTCTCGGCGCGACGGATTACGAAGATTTTCTCGCCGAGGGTGACGGTGGCGACGACCCGGTGACGCCGCGCGACGAGTGGGACGCGATCTCGCTCAGCTACACCTCGGGAACGACCGGCGATCCCAAGGGCGTCGTCTATCATCACCGCGGCGCCTATCTAAACGCCCTCGGCAATGTGATGGTCTGGAACCTCCCCGCGCGCCCGGTCTATCTCTGGACGCTGCCGATGTTTCACTGCAATGGCTGGTGCTTCCCCTGGACCATCGCGGCGATGCTCGGCACCAATGTCTGCCTGCGCCGCGTCGAGGCGGCGGCCATTTTCGATGCGATCCGCGACCACGGCGTCACGCATTTCTGCGCCGCGCCGATCATCCTCAATCTGCTGGTGAACGCGCCGGAGACGATGCGCACGCGGCCCACGCATGTCGTGGAGGTGATGACCGCCGCGTCGGCGCCGCCCGCGACAGTGATCGAGAAAATGGAACGCATGGGATTCCACGTCACCCATGTCTACGGATTGACCGAGGTCTATGGCCCGGCGGTCGTTTGCGAATGGGATCCCGCGTGGAGCAGCGAACCCGCAGCGGAGCAGGCGAGGCTCAAGGCGCGCCAGGGCGTGCGCTACCCGGTGCTCGAGGGGCTGATGGTGGCCGATCCCCGCTCGCTGGCGCCCGTACCGTCCGACGGCATCACGATCGGCGAGGTGTTGATGCGCGGTCACATCGTCATGAAGGGTTATCTGAAGAATCCCAAAGCGACGAAGGCGGCGTTCAAGGGCGGATGGTTCCACACCGGCGATCTCGGCGTGATGCATCCCAACGGCTACATCGAACTCAAGG